>JBPCWG010000349.1:0-3693 GCA_051009705.1 Methyloligellaceae bacterium
CACTCCTCCTGAAATTGATTTAGGTCAAACTGAACTCGCCATGTGAATGATAGTTTTTCTCTTCCATTGATAGAGGAGAGAACAATGACCCAGGGCGAACTTGGTTATCTGGCACTCGTACTAGGTGGGATGGCGCTGTTTATAATTGTCATTGCAATTACAGATTGGCGCACGAGATCGCTGCAGGGAAAAGATCTCTGATAGCGCGCCGGAAACCTGACACGAAAGCCACTCCGCAGACCCCGCGGCTGCATCGGTAGGAATCCGGAAGGAAACGGCGCCTGATTTACAAGATTGTTCCCGTTAGTCTGGGCCGTCTCGTTATGTCCGTCCATTCCATTCCATTCATGTTTTCCCCAGTTGCCAACTGAGTTTTGGCGAAAACTTTGTATGAACCTTGATTCATAATAGACTCATGATTCGGGAATTCCAGGTGCAGGGGGCAATCATGACGGATCAGGATATCAAGGCTTTATTACACCCGAAGGAAAGCAAGTATTATATTCTTTCATTAGTTGCACTTACGCCGATTGCTCTGTTGCTTTCGGCTCTTGTCATAGGAACTTTTGGCGGGGTCTTGTTGTTTTTTGGATTTGCCTATTTGACCATCTGGTTTGTACAGAAAATGATACGAACCTGGTATCTTGCTCATTGTGCGAGAGTTGACGAGCATAACTTTCCGGGGGTCCATAATATTGTCATGGATGTCAAATCGCAGCTCGGATATGACCAACCTGTTGATGCGTTTGTTGTCGAGGAAGGTTCTTTCAACTGCTCGCTGATGCCCTTTTTCAATCGAAAGATTCTGATTATAAATTCCGGATTGCTGGACGAAGGCGTTTCAACAGTTGAGCTCAAATGGATTATCGCTCGCTTTATTGGCTCCTTGCGCGCAAAGAGTTACCGTCTTTCGATCGTGCAGGCTCTCATTTCGACGTCTGAAAAACTCCTGATATTCAACATATTTTTATATCCTTACGAACGCGCGATCGTAATGTCGGGTGACCGGCTCGGTCTGGCCGCGATTGGGGGAGATATTACCTCGGCAATAAGTGCAATGAACCGTCTCTGTGTCGGTGCCCGCTGCTCTTCTCTTGTAAGCCTGACGGGAATTGCAAAACAGGAGAATGACATTAAGGGGTTCTTTGGATTTTTGGTTCGCGTCCTGTCCAGCCATCCTCCATTGGTTCATCGCTATCGCGAAATTCTCCGATTTGCCAATGAAAGTTATCCCCACCGCCTCAAGGATTTCGGCGGGAACCTCGTCGGCAATGTGCAGCGGGCAGATTATCACCAACAGCAGGCAGCCTAGTTCAGTATATGTGTTTGATGTTGAAATGGATCGGTTAACTCAAAAAGCCGACATCTCGGAGCAATGTCCCGGTGTCGGCTGCGCCATCTCTCACATTAACAAGGTTTGCAAAAGATTCCGCAGCATCGCCGTCACCCATAAGTAAAACGCTGCGTCTGACGTCCCGAGTGCTGCTGTTTATTACTATGCACAAAACGTTTCCCGGTGGGAGAAACGAGCCGCCTTTCGGGCCGGCACTGATTACAATATTTTCCGCCGCTGAGCCGGTTCCGAAATGAATTCAGCATTTGGAATTGGCAACACGCTCCAACCTTCGACATTGATTCAATTGTAAAAAAAAGTCGAATTATTGCTTTTTACTAGGTGCCCCAGAAGTGATATTTTTGAGCTTCAAGTTCATAATCCGAATCCACCTCTCGACCGATACTCTCCTGAGGAATTTTTTTCATCAGATTGTCAAACTCACTTCCCGACAGGTGTATGAGAGTTGCGTGGTCGCCAGCCTCGAAATAGATATCGTCATGCCCCTGAAGTGTCTGATCCATGACAGACTTCAGTCCATAGGCTGCACCAATTGGCGGAACCGCGCCGATCTCACAGTCCAGGAACAACTCCTTTAATTCGTCCTCCGTCGCCAGGCATATGGGTTGTTTAAGCCAGCGGCCCATTTTTTTCATTCGCAGTTGTTTTGAGGCCGGAACAACCGCAATCAAATAGGATTTCTTGCCTTTAACCACAACTCCTTTGGCCAGGTCGTGACCGGAAACGTGACTGGCCTGTGCTGTATGAGATGAGCATGTTGTGGGATTGTGTCGAACAACATCGTACTCAATCTCGTTCTCATCGAGATAATCTTTCAGTGAAAGTGCAATTCCCATCTTTCTCTCCCGGAATGTTGTCAATGACGATAAGCCCAGATTATGGCTCTTCGTGAGCATCAGGGTTGACCGGATGATCGCAATTGCTTCTGAGGTTGAATGTATGCGGCGCAGAAAAATCTAAACATTCAGACATCTGCAAAACGGATAGAGAATTCTTCCTTGCCGCGCCTTGCACAATACCTTTAAGGGTAGAGCTGAATTTCGATCAACCTCTGAACTTTCAAATCCAAACAAATCCGATCATTGACCGTCCAATGATAGTTTCATTTGAATGAGGCTTATCAAGTCATCTGTTTAATTGTGTGACGATTTCCGGCTGTATCTGGACAGTTCCAAACGTACCCAGTTTTAAAGCCGTGGCCCTGCAAGTCGGCAGAGCCAAAACAAACATCCCGGTGGAGTCATTTTGCCTCCTGCATCTGATGTATCGGCACGATCAATATTGTTGTTCCACTCTACTGAGTTGTTCCACTCTACCGATATGTCGTTCCACTCTACTGATATAGAGTACATGCTGAATATTTTACGACTTCATTGATCACAAGGATTGTCGCGCCGGATCGGACTATTGTCAATAGATCAGAGATAGTTGTGTCTCAATGACTCAACCAAGACACCTGGCCGTTGAGGGTTGGTTTGTCATAATTCGGAGACGCATTTTTCCATCCGGGTGGACTTGAATTGACATTCATGGGTGAGATTCTGGTTCGCTTACACGCCAATGCGGAAGCGAAAGGCGATATCTCGCCACGGTAGTATTGTGCCTTAATCGAAAAATCAGATGCCTTCCTCATTTTGTGCCTTCTCTGTGCGTTAACCAAACTCAAAAAATGGATTCGGAGTGCAGATGGCATGTTTTGAAAAGTATGTTTTTGAGGGTTGTGGTCCCGGTGGTTAAGGTACTCTCTTGTTATCTGCCGGGTCCACTTATCTTCACCTTCATTCTCCCTACTAACAACAAGCAGCGTCAGAAGATCCGATTTAGGATAGTACTCTCGACTGTAAACCATTTCCGCTAACGCTAATTGTGAACATTAATTTTCGGTAATAATCTTTTCCGATGGGTGGGCCGCTCGTCAATTTGTAACTATAATAAAGGGAGTGGCACATGTGGTCCGAACGATCCTACCGATACTATAAGTCCTGTATATCACCATCTAAAATACTAAGAAGCTTACCTCTTGCAGCGACAGTTGCAGCGTTTGCCCTTGCGGCGCCGTTCTCCGTTCAGGATGCTTATTCTGAAGGTATCGGGGGAGTGCCTGCTCCTAAATGTACAAATCTTCCCGTTCCGGATGTGCCTTCCACAAAAGCAGATTATGAATGTATTGATGAGGGATTCCGCGTTTTCACTAAGGAAACCTTCGAGGGCAATGGACGAACCTGTGCGACCTGCCACATCCCTGAAGAAAACTACAACATATTCCCGTCTTCGATTGAAAAACTGAGCAAAAAACAGAAAAAACTGGTGTTTGTGCCTCACGTACCAGGATTGGAAAA
>JBPCWG010000350.1:0-2801 GCA_051009705.1 Methyloligellaceae bacterium
TAGAAAGCTGAGCGTCAGACCTGAATAAGAGATGTTTTCAATGAACGGACAAACTTGGACGCCATAGATCGTCATAATCACGATTGACAGAAATCCATGTACCGCAAATTTTGACCAATCATCCGCCCAGATCGTTGGCCTTGAAACGGCTTCTCTTGTCCCGTCAAATGACAAAGCTTCTGACATTTCATCCCCATTTCAACAGAGCACATACGCATCTGTCGTTAGGTATACGCTGGGACAGACTAACCGAAACAGATTAAATATCGCTTGCAGTACTAATTTAATTTTTAGCTTATGGAGAAACTGTCCGGAATTCGGACAGAAGTTAATTTGAGTTAAACACGTCAGCACAAACGGTCAGGCTGAACCTGGTTTGATTGCTTTAGCGGTCAGAACGGATGGTGAACCGGCGCTCGATTATATACCGGTGTCGGCAACTGTTCGAACCGTGCCTTGATTTGCAGGGCAAGAAAACGCGAATAATGCCGGCACTGGGCCAGGTTGCCGCCCTGGAACCAAAGTCCTTCCTGCTGGGTTGGCTTCCACATATTCCTCAATTCCCCTTCCCACGGTCCCGGGTCCTTTCGTGTACCCGATCCCAGTCCCCAACAACGGCCAACCTGGTTGGCCACGTCATTTCCGACAATATCGGCGACGAATTTATTCATCGATGTGTAACCCGTGGCGTAAATAACAGCATCGGCAGCAACCGTCTCACCATCTTCCAGCACGACACTATCGGATTCCAGATTTGATATCTCGCGCCCCGCCTTTAGTTTTACTTCTCCGGAGTAAATGAGATCCGATGCTCCGACATCAATATAAAAACCTCCCCCCTGTCGAAATGACTTGAGAACCATTCCGGTTTCATCTTCACCGAAATCAAGCAGGAAACCTGCTTCGATCAGTTTGTCATGAAGATCACGGTCCCGTTCCCGCATTTCAAGGCATACTTGTTTTTGCCGCTGTTCGAGCAACCGGTAGGGAACGGTTGTCGCCGTGTAGTCTGCGGTTGTTGTGTCGATGCCGCTCGCAAGTGCAGCTTCCGAATAGAGGGATCCAAGGACACAATCGAGAACCGTTTGAGCCCGCGCGACGGTTGTCGGCGAACGCTGGATCATGACTACCTCGACATCATGCTCCCAGAGATTCATACAAATATCATGTGCTGACGTGTTCGAACCAATGACGACACAGCGCTTGCCCTCGAAATCTGATCCGGTTTTGTACTGGCTGGAGTGAATCTGCAGACCCTGGAAACGTTCCTGTCCATCGAATTCGGGGATATGAGGATATCCGGACATGCCGGTGGCGAATACAAGATGTCGGGGTGACAATTCCCGCTCTTCGCTCAATTGATCTACCGTGATTTTCCAGCAGTCGGTATCAGAGTCAAATTCGGCATTGCGGCAATGGGCATTGGTCCAGCAATCTAGGTCGAGAACCGTGGCATACATTTCGAGCCAGTCGCCCATCATGTCTTTCGACGTGTACACGGGCCATCCCTCTGGAAAAGAAATATATGGCATGTGGTCAAACCAGACGGGATCGTGAAGACACAGGGTGTCATAGCGATTGCGCCAGCTGTCACCGATACGGTTATTCTTCTCAACAATCAAAGTCGGAACGTTGAGATATTTGAGACGGGCAGCCAGGGACAGACCTCCCTGACCACCGCCAATGATGACGCAGTAAGGTTGTTCATCGGCCCCAATGCGCTCGGATCGACTTTGCCGCCGTTGCCCGTAAGTTTTGCGCCCTTTCGCGGCAGTGAGTTCAACGCCTCTCTCCCGCAGCTGACCGATTGTCGGCGGATAGTCTCTGAGCTGTTCCAGGGTTGTGAGAAGCGAGTAACACTTGCCGTCCTTAAGCCGGATATGTCCCTTTCCTGATCCTGTTTGTGTTTCAAAGCGAAGCCAGCACGCCCAGCAGTCGTCTTCTTCTGAAACGTTCCCCACCATCTCCCAATTTTGGGGTTTGACTGAAGAGATCGTAGCTTGAAGCATTTCTTCGATCGCGCTTACGCCCTCTAAGGTCACAATATTCCAGGTAAAACTCAGCATATCGCGCCAGTAGCAGGGAACGGAAAACATTTCCGGCAATTCTTCGAAACGTTGCGAACTTAGAAGTTGCTCAAAGCGCTGCAGCCATTCAGATATCTGTTTTGAAGGGTTCATGTTGGATTCTTGCCGGTGTTTATTAGGCACTCATTGGATTGCGCATATTGAGCTCTTAACGTTTACGCACCTGATATTTCTTGATTTTTGCCCCACAATAGAAACCTGAATCGACAATCTGAACTTATTGACGACATAAATTCCTGTCAATTTATCCTTAAGATTCGCAACGTAAATTAGAAGGGTATCAAAGTGGGGTTATGTTCATGTTCGATCGGTTAGTTGAGTTAGTTAACAAAATGTTGGCGTCGCACAGTACGCTTGATGACGGCCTGATTGTCTTATGTCCCCCACCCTCGGCACACTCCGCTGAATAAACTGGCGATTAACGGTCTTCCTTTTCAACCATATGATGCGGAAATCAAATCTGGCCGGACAATTAGCAATCACCTGTTTTCCAATCTGAAATTCCAACCCGCATACAATAAATCCTTCATCAACAGGTTTTGATGAATGTGACATATTATATTGCTGTACTTCATTTATTAAATAATCCATCGGAGAGCAGTAAATTTTAGTATCCGGGTTTGAAATAACCGAATAATATTCTCAGGAATATGTGAGACATGGATCTGTTGTTTGGATATGGCGCAGGACTGTTAACACTTATCAATCCTTGTG
>JBPCWG010000351.1:0-3459 GCA_051009705.1 Methyloligellaceae bacterium
TTGTTGATGGCATCCCCGAGATGAATAAACATCTTGGCGTTAAGTACATTGGGAGACCCAAGCTCAATTACCTTATTGAGAACCGACAGTGAAAACATATTCAATACAGCTGGTCGTCGTGCAACAGGAATTAAAAACCGATCAACGACCCGCGCTTGCTCAGCGATGGAGAACCCATGTTCCTCTGCAAACTGATTATCTGAGAAGAAAAATACCGTGAAGTCATCTTGCGACTGAGCAAAAACCGGTTGCCAGAATCCAACCAGTAGTGAAAGAATCATACCAGTTAGCAAACCGAATTTCTTAGATATTCGTGTTTGTATGAAAACGCCGCTGCACATGGAAACTCATCCTAATTTACAATACTCAACGACCCTACTATCAGTCTTACCCGGTCAAGAGCATCATAATGTGAGAAAGCATGTGGCGATAGTGCATAAGAAGTTCACTCATCCTAAAAAAAAATATAAAGTTACACTTTTGTGACGCGAAAGAGATGAGATAGTCAGTGAGCGACTTAGATCAGTCTGTCCATGGTTGGCAACGTGATATTTGCACTCTGTTTCTGGACAAAAATATCAATCAGGTAACCTATGTACCAGATGGCGGACACCGGGGTTTGATTCAACTCTGCCAAAACACAAGTGCGATACAGACCACGGTCCTGACAAGTGAACAGGAAGGAATTTCTTTTCTCAGCGGTGCCTGGCTCGGCGGAGCCCGCGGTGCTCTGCTTATGCAAAGCAGTGGTGTCGGCAACTGCGTCAATTTGCTGACGCTTGTCGAGAATTGCCGCATTCCTTTGCTGATGCTGGTGACAATGCGAGGCGAATGGGGGGAATTCGTACCCTGGCAGGTACCTATGGGCCAGAGAACCCAAAAAGCTCTTGAGCTTATGAATACAGATGTCTACCGGGTCGAAAGCGCGAGCGAAGTTCAACCGACAGTCTCCTCCTGTATCGATCATTGCTACAACAGCAATAGGGCGGTGGCCGTACTGATTTCCCAAAAACTGATTGGTACCAAGAACTGGAACCAGTGAAATCCGGCCGACAAAGAGGTGATGAGATGCTAAACAGACGCCAAACCATTCGGGAGATTCTCAAGAACCGCACGAACGAACTTGTTGTGACCGGATTGGGAGCGCCTACCTACGATGTCGCTGATGCAGACGATAACGCCCTCAATTTTTACTTCTGGGGAGCGATGGGAGGTGCCATGCTTTGCGGACTTGGGCTGGCACTGACAAGGCCAAATAATCATGTCATGGTTATTACCGGCGACGGCGAAGCCCTTATGGGTTTGGGAAGCTTTGCAACGATTGCACAACATAAACCCGATAATTTATCTATTATCATTCTGGATAATGAAAGTTACGGCGAAACCGGATTACAGGAATCGGCAACCGCATCGGGTGTAAATCTTGCGGATGTCGCTCGATCCTGCGGCATTGAGAATACGCGAACAGTCAATACCGATGAAGAACTCCGCGCCCTGGAACAGATGCTGAAAAGTCCTGATGATACATCTGTATCCGTGATAAAAATTGAATCCAAAAACCATCCAAGGGTGACCCCAATTCGCGATGGGGTCGAACTGAAGATTCGATTTAAGTCGGCACTAGAGAGGCTAGATAGCCAGTAACTCAAGTGCTTTTTTAAAAAGATTACCGTCTTCAGTCATAAATTCTTCCAGAATCGTAAAGTGATTACAATTGGCGACGCTTAGTATTTCAACATCGGCACCGTGTCTGCGAATATTCGCTGCAAACTCCTCAGCCTGACGGTGAAATTCCCGCCCCTCCAGAGCTCCCAAAGTAATTGTCGTCGGCGCATCAATCCGCGGTGGGGAAAACATGGGACTCATTGATCGTGCTCTTGGATCATCCAATCCCAGCGCATCCCCGATCGGCGTATGGCGTATGGGCTCCAGATCATAAATACCACTGACCGGCATACAAGCCATGACCGGGCTTTTTCCATTGGGAGAAAATTTCTGCCAATCCGTCGTCAGAACCGTTGCAGTGAGATGTCCGCCAGCGGAATGACCGCTGAGCAAAATACGCGAACCGTCGACTCCCAACTCTTCGCTATTTGCTGTTATGTGAAGAATTGCGCCTCGTATCTGTTCAACTATCGTTTCGAATGTCACATTTGGACACAGAGAATACTCAAGGGTAGCCAATGCAACTCCTGCCTCAACAAACGGTTCTGCGAGAAAAGCATAAGACTCCTTCTCATTCCATTGCCAATAACCTCCGTGAATAAATATGTGCAGAGACGGTTTTTCCTGTTCCGGCAAAAACAAATCGAAAGTCATGCGATCCGCTTCGCCATATTTCAGGTCGATTCTGGAGTTCGGATGTTTATCTGTGAACTCCCTGCTACGTCTGAGCCAGTCCGCCGCAATATTTTCATATTCCGGTACCCTTCCGCGATTGTTGTACTCAGCGGCAAGGGATTGTGCATCATAGTCGAGATAAACGTTTGTCATGTTCGGCATTCCAGATGGTTATTCAGCAGCCTCGGAATAGGATTCCAGGGGTGGGCAAGCGCATACTAAATTGCGATCTCCGGCAACATTGTCAATTCGGGATACGGGCGGCCAGTACTTGAAACTCCGGCTGAACGGCGAAGGAAAAACGGCCGCTTCCCTTGAGTAAGGCCGATCCCATGCTTCGCTGATAATATCTTCAGCTGTATGGGGCGCATTTTTCAGCGGATTGTTGTCTTTTCCATAATTACCGGACTCTATGGCATCAATTTCGTTTCGAATGCTGATCATGGCCTCGCAAAACCGATCCAGTTCTTCCAGGTTTTCGCTTTCCGTAGGTTCAACCATCAGGGAACCCGCCACCGGCCACGACATCGTTGGCGCATGAAATCCGTAATCCATCAGCCGTTTCGCGACATCTTCCACCGTAACATCAGTATCGTGTGTGATTTGCCGAAGATCGAGAATGCATTCATGGGCCACAAAACCATTCCGGCCCTTATAGAGAATGGGGAAATATTTGTTCAACCTGTGGGCGATATAGTTGGCATTGAGGATGGCAATTTTTGTTGCCTGTACAAGCCCGGCTGCTCCCATCAGCTTGATATAGGCGTAGGAAATCGGCAGTATACCGGCGGAACCAAACTCTGCTGCCGAGACGGGCGGGCCTTCGCGATCTTTGTCCGCCGAATGTTTGTGACCCGGAAGATAGGGCGCAAGATGCGACTTCACCCCGATTGGTCCGACACCGGGACCTCCTCCGCCATGGGGAATGCAAAAGGTTTTGTGCAGGTTCAGGTGACTGACATCGGAGCCAATAAATCCAGGGCTGGTCAATCCGATCTGCGCATTGAGGTTGGCACCATCCATATAGACCTGTCCTCCATGCTCATGAACAATGTCGCAGACCTCGCGAATTCCTTCCTCGAAAACACCATGGGTCGAGGGGTAGGTAACCATGATCGC
>JBPCWG010000352.1:0-3141 GCA_051009705.1 Methyloligellaceae bacterium
TTGTCGTTGCATTGCTGAAAAAGGCGGATCCGCAGTTCGTGGTGCATCTCGTCGAGGCCAATGGCCGCAAATGTACCTTCCTGCGGGAGCTGAAACGGTCGCTGAACGCCCCTGTGGAAATCCATAATCAACGAATTGAATCAAGGATCGACTCGGTTACTGTTGATCCCGTAGACGTGGTTTCCGCGCGAGCCCTTGCTTCGTTGGACAAGTTACTGGCTTATGCTGAGCCATTCTTCTCGCGGGAAACGACCGGCCTGTTTCTGAAGGGCAAAAACGCCGATTCGGAAATCGAGGCTGCACAAAAACATTGGTGTTTCGCGTATCACAAAATTGCAAGTCAATCCGCTCCCGAGGGATGCGTGATCAAAGTGACGAACCTGACAAGCGTTTAGGGAAGCTTTCCCCGCGAAAGAGAGGTTTACGTGAACAGGATGGATACAGGACAAAGCGAATTGAGAGTGTTGGCCGTCGCCAACCAGAAGGGCGGAGTCGGTAAGACGACGACGGCGATCAACCTGGGGACTGCGCTTGCCGCGGTGAAGCAGCAGGTTGTCGTCATTGACCTGGATCCCCAGGGCAATGCCAGTACCGGCCTGGGAATCATGGAAAATGACCGGGTGATTTCGACCTTTGATGTACTGACAAAATCCGCCACCCTGGCTCAGGCCGCTATGCAGACAAGCGTTCCGGGCCTGAAAATCGCGCCCGCGACCCGCGATCTCGCCGGCATTGAGCCGGAACTGAAAAATGTTCCGAACCGGGCATATCGCCTGCGTGATTCAATCATGGGCCTGAAGGCCGCCGATGAGCAAAATCCCCCGGATCAGCGCATCAATTATAGTCTGATCGACTGTCCGCCCTCCCTGAATATTCTGACACTGAATTCCCTGGCGGCAGCGGATTCGGTGCTGGTCCCGGTCCAGTGCGAATTTTTCGCCCTTGAGGGGATCACCCAGCTCAAGGAATCCATCGATTTCGTGCGTGGCAGTCTCAATCCCAATCTGCAGATCCATGGCGTCGTCCTCACCATGCACGATCCGCGCACCAAGCTGGCCGACGAGGTGGCTGAAGAAGTGCGGAAATTCTTCGGTGAAAAGGTCTACAAGACCGTGATTCCGCGAAATGTGCGTGTTGCGGAAGCGCCGTCTTTCGGCAAGCCGATCTTGCTTTATGATCACAAATGCACTGGCAGTCAGGCCTATATCCAGCTTGCGACGGAAATGATACAGCGTGAACGCATGCTCGGGGCTGCCTGAGAAAAGAATCGGCAAACTGACGAATTTTCACTATAAATCGGCCCGGAAGAGCTCAGAATGGCTCAAAAGGGCAAAGTGGGGAGACACAATATGGCGTTAGGTGCGCAAAATACCCAATCCTCTCGACTCGGACGCGGACTCGCATCCCTTATCGGCGATATTCCGGAATCCGGCCTGACATTGCCACCGGAAGGCGAGCAGAAAGTCCTGAGCATCGAACAGTTGCAGCCCAGTCCCATCAATCCGCGTAAGGAATTCGCCAAGGAAGAGCTGACCGAACTGACCAGCTCCATTCGCGAACGCGGGCTGGTACAGCCACTCATTGTCCGGCCGGTAATCGGATCCGACGAGGAGTATGAAATCGTTGCCGGGGAACGGCGCTGGCGGGCGGCCCAGGAAGCCGGACTGCACACGGTGCCGGCAATTGTCCGCGATCTCAATGACCAGGAAGTGCTGGAAATTGCGATCATCGAGAATGTCCAGCGCTCCGATCTCAACGCCATCGAAGAAGCCCAGGGCTACAAGGAATTGATCAACCGTTACGATTACACCCAGGACGATCTCTCCCGTATCATCGGCAAAAGCCGGTCTCACCTCGCCAATACAATGCGGCTGCTGAAGCTTCCGGATAATGTTCAGCAGCTCGTCCGCGTAGGCCATCTGAGTGCCGGCCACGCCCGTGCCCTCGTCGGTCGCGAAGACGCTGAGGCGATCGCCAGCCAGATCGTCGAACGGCGGTTGAATGTCCGTGACGTGGAATCCCTCATTCAGAAAGCACGGGCGTCGAGCAACGGCAAATCGCGCATGGGCAAGAGTGCTGATATTAAAGCCCTGGAGCGAGAGCTGTCCGAAGAACTCGGGCTGATCATCTCCATCACCCCGCGTACCGGGGAATCCGGTGAAATTCGGATCCGCTATAACTCTCTCGAACAGTTTGAGGAAATTCAGGAGCGGCTGGCCCGGCGCGGTTAAGGCGCGTGCGTCTTCAGGCCCTGAGTTGACTAAGGGACAGGATCAGTCGTTCCACGACTGTTGATTCCAGATCCGGTAAGGTACGCGTGCGTTTGGTTGTTTCCTGGACAAGGGCGAGCGCCCGCGCCAGGCGCTGGCTCGGCCAGTCACGGCAATGACGGCGAAAAGAATCGGCCTGCTTGAAATGAACGGGCGGGCGCAGTTTCTTGATCGCCAATGTGCTCGACAGACCATTTTCCACTTCACTCGCAACCGTATAGAGCCGCATAAGATAGCGGTTTAGGCTGTTGAGCGTCAGGAATGCCGGCTGACCCGCCGCCAGGCTGCGTTCGAACTGACCCAAGGCCTTGCCCCAGTTTCCATCCAGGGTCGCGGTCACAATCGTATCCTGGGCCAGGGTCGAGGTATCCCCCATGACCGCATCGACATCCTCGATCGTAACCTCGGTTTCCTCACCCATATAGATCGCCAGCTTCTGGATCTCCGACCGGGACAGGGCTCTATCAGAACCGATCAGTCCAATAATATGCTGTTTCACATCCCTGGACAGTCTGAGACCGGAGCCGGAAAGTTCGTCATCGATCAGTTGCGCCAGGTCCCGCTCCGCATCGGCATAGCAGGGAATGGAGATCCCGCTCTTGGACCCTTCGAACACCTTGCGCAGCTTGGCGCCGCGTTTCAGGTCACCGGCCTCGATTATAATAGAGTTCGCGAATTCGCCGGACTTCAGCAGCTCGGCGATGAGATCGACATCGAGCCGGTTGGAAGATCTTATCCTGATGATATTCCGGTCGCCGAACATGGAGGTGGTCTGGAGTTCCACGGCGAGGCGATCCGGGTCGCGGCTCAAATCTTCTTCGTCGATACGAATGATTTCTGCGGCACCGTCAAATTTCTTCACCATGTGCGC
>JBPCWG010000353.1:0-4789 GCA_051009705.1 Methyloligellaceae bacterium
CGGAATCAGCAAGTGTCTCTTCCATTTCGCCCAACAGTTTATCGAAGAAACGGATTGCGATCTGAACGTCCATTGCATCAAAACCCTTGTAGATCCAGCCGCGTTTTCGTTCTCGCCAGACGGGATCAGGATCTCTGGCAATATGTTCCTCTACTTCCTCAGGGGATCTTTTCAAAATTGTATGTCGATGGGTCGCTACATAAGTAACCGGGCGTACAGAAGGATGAACCTCCTCATCGACCAGCTTGGTCCACAACCTCATGAAAGCGCAGGCGACCGGATTCGAAGGTTTGAGTTTGGGCTCTGGAAAAACGTCATCGATATATTCGCAGATAACGGTGGATTCTCTGATAACCTGGCCGTCATGGATAAGCGTGGGAACGACGGCTTTCGGATTGAGAGCCAGATATTCGGGTGTGTGATGTTCGCCGGCGAGAATATCCAGATAGTGACTGTGCCAGGATAGTTCCTTTTCTGCCAGGACGAGCCTGACTTTCGCCGAACATACGGACGAGCCATGGTGATAAAGTTCGAGCATTCCGACACTTTAAAGCTCTAATATTTTACTTCAATTACTAAATCACTCGAGCCACGATCTAATGTCCGATAGTGGCACAAAGTTACCTAATTGGTGGGCGGCCAGCAATGACCGATATTGGGGGTAAAGCGGATTATTTCAGCACCTGAATTAGACAATCTTATCCTTAAACCGGGCCTGGACTAACTCGTGCCCGAGGTTTGACGTTCGCTGACAAGCGTCGGATCATCATTCATGTATCAACAGATACCCGGTTCTTCCGAGGGACGCCGAGCATACCGGTATTGAAGATTTTACATCTCGGCAACTTTGGCTTCTTCAATTCGCTCTCCTCTATGATTGACATAAATGCCATCGCTATCAATGGTTGCCATATCACAAAAAATTTCTATGCGATGATTGTCGGGATCTAAGACGTAAAAAGATTCGTTCTCTCCCCAGGATCCATCTCCCCGCTGATCCCACGGACTATGAACTACCGGGCCTCGCACAATTTTCAAATTCATTTCATTGGCTCGCTGCAAAACGTCCGTAAAGCTGTCACGGTCCGGACATTCAAATGCAAAGTGATGAAATGAAGGTGGGCCTTTTTTCTCTTCCTGGGGAAGTCCGGTTTTGTTTGTATACTCTTTGCCAGGATTATGTGCCAAAACCAGATCATGATGCACTTCCCCTAGGCGCATGAAGGCGAGTTCCACGGGGATCGCCTTACATTCATTCGCTGCGTGTCGTTCCGTTAGTTTCATATCCAAAAATTGCCGATAGAACTCTATTGAACGATCCATGTCTGAGACTTCAACGGCGAAATGCTGCAACTTTGTTACTAACTTTTTACTCATTCTCATGTTTCCTTCTTCATGAAGCGCAATTGATCATCGAATTTATCCCATCAGGGAAGGTAGAAAAAGAGTTATTGGCGGAAACAATACAAGCAGAGCCAGTCGTACAAGATCAGCCATCCAGAAGGGTGTCACACCGCGAAAAATTGTACCGGTTTGAACGTCGGGTAGAACGGTATTCAAAACGAAAATATTCATCCCAACCGGTGGTGTAATGAGGCTAATTTCAGTTACTACAACAACGATAATTCCAAACCAGATGGGATCCAGGTTAAGCCCGGTCACAATCGGGAAAAACAGGGGTATGGTCAGAAGGATCATGGCCAGACTGTCCAAAACAGCGCCGAGCCCGACATATATCAGCATAATCGCGGCAACCACCACGAGAGGATGCGCGTCAATACCTGTCACCCAAGCCCCAAGGGTTTCAGGCATCCCGGTCTCATTCATCAGGTTGGAGAAAATCAGAGCGCCTATTAAAATGAAAAACAGCATAGCCGTTGTCTGGGCCGCATCTGCGAGAATCTCGAATAGCACGCGCCAGGTCAGGCGCTTCCTTCCCAATGCAAAAAAGAAGGCGCCACAGGCTCCAACTCCCGCAGCCTCCGTCGGAGTGAACCATCCGGTATAGATACCACCTATAACCAGAAGAAAGAGAAGGAGAACGCCCCAGACCTGCCCCAGTGACCTGAATTTCTCCGGCCAGGTCGTCGCTACGCCTCTTGGGCCGATTTCGGGATTAATTCGTGTGGAAATCGAGATTGCAATATTGTAGCCAACAATTCCAAGAATTCCCGGTATTATGCCGGCAATAAACAGCGCCCCGATATCCGTCGAAGTTAGTATACCGTAGATAACCAGAATGACGCTCGGCGGAATAAGGATCCCCAGAGTTCCACCGGCAGAAATGGCACCGGTAGCAAGAGAATCTGCATAACCGAAGGAACGCATCGGCGGCATTGCGACCTTGGCCATTGTCGCGGCTGTAGCGACGGAAGATCCGCAGACAGCCGCAAATCCTCCACATGACAGAATGGTTGCCATGGCTAAACCACCGCGCCGATGGCCAATCCAGGTGTTGGCGGTAGAATAAAGTTCGTTCGCCAACCCCGCTCGTGTAATAAAACTCCCCATCAGAACAAATAGCGGTATGACAGACAACTCAGACGACTGAGCAGTGTCGTAGGCCACGCGCCCCACCATGGATAAAGTTCCCGTCCAATTTACATACTGACCAAATCCGATAATGCCGACAACCATCATCGCAAACGCTACGGGAACCCTGACGAACAGGAGGATAATGAGCGCGAGAAAATAGAGAAGTGCGGCTGTCATTGCGTTAAATACTTATCAAAATTGGAGGACGGATTATGCTTGGTCCACTAGAGAACTCTGCTCGATCCGACTGGGTAAAAACGTCACCATGATCTGTACGGGCACACTTAGCATGGTCATTACGGCCATAAAGTACCCAACCGGGGCCAACGGAATTTTTGCGAACAATGTGACATCATTGTATTCGGCTAGATTTCCGGCAACGATCCATAGCCTCCAGGCAAGGAGTGCCAGGATTACCGTGCACAGTAGATTGATCAGAAGTTTTTGAACAAATTTAAGTTTGGGTCCAATTAACCCATCAAACAGTGTCACTGCTACATGCCCCTGCTTTGCAGTGACAATTGGAACGCCTGCAAATACGAGAATACCCATCAGAATTTCGATGACTTCGAAAAGCCCGACAATCGAGATATTGAACAATCCCCGACTGACGACATCGACTACTGTTAACCACATGATTGCAAACAGTGTCAGTGATGCAAAAATGGATAGAGCTCGGAACAGTTTTTCCTGAAGCTGGATCGTCGATTCTGATGGGTGAATTCGCAAACTAGATTTCTCCAAATCCTAGTATTTGGGTGGTTGCCACTTGTTTTGAGCTTCAATCTTCTTGATTTCTTCCTTGAACATTGCAATCGCGGCTTTGCCATCGACACCTTTGGCTTCGGCTTTTTTTATCCATTCAGCTTCGATCGGTTGCCAGCGTTTTCTCGCTTCGGCCAGAACCGCATCCGGTAGCTTTTGGAATTTTACACCATTTTCTTTCATATGCTTGATACCATTGCGATCAGCCAGGTCCCAGGCATCACCAATATAGTCGGCCGCATGCTCGCCTGAGACACTCATGATCAGCTTTTGGTCTGCTTCCGGAATGCCATCCCAAACTTTTTTGTTCATATACATCTGGAACACGGTCGCATACAGACCTCCCTGGGGTACGGCTGTGAATTTCACTAATTTGCCGAGCTTGAAATTTTTTATCCCTTCAAATGTCAGGAATGTTCCATCGATGACGCCTTTTGACAGAGCATTGTGAACTTTGGTAATCGGCATGAAAATCGGGGTGACATTGAGCGATTTCGCCAGGGCACCGATCGTATCGTTCGATACGCGAAGTTTCAGTCCCTGAAGGTCATCAAACTTGTCAATGGGACGTTTGGCATTGTGAATAAGACCCGGCCCATGAACCCAGACTGTCATAAGTTTCATTCCCCGGGCTTCGTCAATTTTTTCAAAATGTTTTTTATAGACACGCCAGTAGGCAACAGTCCTGGCCTTGGCACTGTCGGAAACGAAGGGAAATTCGGCGAGTTGATGCAATACAAATCGACCAGGTGTGTATCCCGGAATTATGTGGGCGACATCGATGGCCCCGTCTCTTATAAAGTCGTGATAGGCTGGTGGTGCGCCTAATCCCTTGGTCAGCATCCGGACATTAACGCGACCCTTGGTCACTTCACCAATACTCTTGACCCAGAGATCGACGCCAAATTTCCGCATTTCATGGTGCGGTGGATCCCAGGTCGCATAGCGCAGGTTGATTTGCGCCTGAACCGCTGTGCTCAGACCTGCCGAGACCAACACAAATGCGAACAACGATGTGCATCGCAATAAAATATTTCTGACTCTCATGAGTTCCTCCCATTGGTTTTCCCGTTGCTTTCTTCAAACAAAGTCATAACGGGAGTTATTTGGAAAGAGTTATCTCTCCCAGATACAGGCTCTCTCCAAGTTCGAATTCCATTGATTTATCCAGATATCCTTCAGCACTGATCTGCAACTCATAGCTACCGGAATTCTCTTCCAGGTCATCGAGTTTAAAATCTCCATAGATATCTGTTTTACATTCGGCAACTATTCTCTCCTCCGATCGAAGGGTCACCGTTGCACCCGGCAGGCAATCGACTGCTCCGTTTGCCTGAACCTCAATGCTTCCACCAACAAAACACTTGTTGTAGCGATAGAGATTCTTGTACCAAACTCGTGGGTTCGTCCCGAATTCCGGATTGAGTTGTTCAAGTTTCTCTTTGTCGACAATGGCAGCCAAATCATTGTCGGTGGTGTGAACGGCACG
>JBPCWG010000354.1:0-6249 GCA_051009705.1 Methyloligellaceae bacterium
GAGTTACCGACGCCAAAGATCTAAATGCGGCTATTGGTGAAGGGCTCGCATATAACGGACCGGCCTTGGTCGAAATAATGACCGATGCCGAGCTTGTTTAGGAAGCGCATATTCGTAAAGTCCAGCGCCACGGCGAAACGCTAACAAGAAATTCATACTCGCAGAGGTCATGCTTATTTAGGGTTGATTCATGTCCGCTTTCGGCACTTAGCAGCGGTCGGAATTAGCACCTGGAACATCTGTATCCCGGAGCAAAGCCAACTCCAATATTTCACCACAAAATATCTGGAAAATTATCGGTATGGAGTTGGACTTCAATATTGGACCTATTGCGATTCTTCTCTCATTATTGGAACATTTAACGAATTGTTCTGGCGTTTCAATGTTTCCCTGGCAACAAAATCCGTTGAGAGTTTCAGAAGATTAGCAAACTCGTGGGAGAAACATGCGAACCTGTCAATATTGCTGCATAGCCCCCCTATTCAGGTTGCCACATTTACAGATTGTCCTAATACCGTAAAGTCAATCCGTCTGAATGACCCAATATTGCCATAGAGCAATTCACCGACATGCAGCCCTACAGATATGCTTTGACCACAGCGTATGACATGCGCTGGAGAGTGGGCACCTCCTGGATCAGCGTCTAAACAGAGGCGAGTTTGGTGAATTGGTTCAACTCACTATCGCAAATCCTTCCATATCCGTGCACAGTCAGAGTTTTGATGTGATCGATTGTACGAACCATGATTGCTTCGCACCATTTGGAATAATATTTATTTTCGCTTCTAACTGAACGCGTTGATTTGCATCAACTTGCTCACGGATCATTTCAAATAGTATTTTTCCAAACCAAAAGGAGATGGTTGATGTTTAGAAAAATAGTTGTTCCGATTGATCTTGGCCATGTTGAAAAACTTGAACGGGCACTGGCTGTATCGGCCGATCTTGCAAAGCTTTATAATGCTGATCTGCATTACCTAGGGATTACGACGACGGCCCCAAGTAGTGTTGCGCATAATCCTGAAGAATTTGCAGCCAAGCTTAAAGCCTTCACCGCGAAACAGGCAACTAAGCGGGGCATTGAAATCAATTCCCACACGTCCACTAGTCCCGATCCCGTGCGAGACCTTGACAATGTCATTGAAACAACTGTGGACAATCTGGATGCAGATCTCGTCGTGATGGCCTCTCATGTACCGGGATTTGCGGAATATATTATTGCTTCGAACGCAGGATACTTAGCGGCACATTCAAAAATATCCGTATTTGTAGTTCGATAGTGATCGGGTCCTCAATTGAGCCAGACAAATACTCAACTACGTCTGGCCATTATTCACTTGCTTCCAAAATTTGCAGAACAAATCATGGAAGCGAGTATTAGAGAGTATTCAACTTTGCAACTCTAAGGCTTGGTATTAGAAAGTTCTAAGAGAAATGATAATATCTAAAACGTAATATTCTGTCAGATCCATTTATTATCTTTTCGTGATCGTAACCGAATAAAAGTTAGCCATTATGCACAACGACAGCTACTACATGAGACGTGCCTATAAGCAGGCCCTTAAAAGCTATAACGAAGGTGGTTGTCCCATTGGTGCAGTCATTACAGATGAAAACGGCGATGTCCTGGCGGAAGGCCACAATCATCTTGTTCAGGAAGGTAATCCAATAATTCACGGTGAAATGGACGCTATGCGTAAAGCTGGCAGGATGAAGTCGCGCCGTCGTATAACAATGTTTACAACTTTAAGCCCCTGCATGATGTGTGCCGGCACAATCGTACAATTCAAAATTGGCCGCGTGGTCGTGGGCGATACAATCAACTCGGCAGGAAATGTTGATTTCCTCGAAAGACGCCGCATTAAGGTGACGGTTCTGAATGATCCGGACTGTGTCGAATTGGTCAAAAAATTCCGTGAAGAACAGCCTGAATTATGGCTTGAAGACTGGGGAGGTGAATAAGTTAAATGACAAGTAAGCTCTGAATGGATAGTCAGGATATTTTAGGTGATAATGTCATATCGGCGAGACCAGCCAGTTTAAGAATATAAGAGACTATACTTACCCGCAAAGTTCTCCATAACTGACGTTACTGTTCTGTCATTGTTGATTTCTCTGAGCAGATCGGAAATTGACCGCTGTGAACCATTAGCAGATTTCAACAGATTTCGAGCTGTCTGGGTTTCAATTAAATTTGCCAAGCTGATTTATTGAGAAATTATGCGCTCAACAAATTGCTCGAAATCGGTTGCAGGCCGTTTGAGCAAACACTCCAGAACTTTTGGATTGCCACAGAAGTCAAACTGGTCATAGTAACGGAACATTTTGAGTAGAGATTCGATTTTATATTCATCTAGACCAGTGGCTCTAGCATTTCTCTCCCAATCAACGAGGGAAACCTGTTCAACTCTTACTTTCCGCGAGATCTTATTCTCAAGAATTTCGGCGACCTCGATTTGAGAAAGAGGCTGTGGTCCGGCGAATTCATAGGTTGCTCCGATATGGCCTGTATCTATCAGAATTTTTGCCGCGATTTCAGCGATATCTTCTAGGTCTACGGTACTTATTCTTGTTTTGCCCGCATATGGAATTTGAAAAAGCCCTTGATCAATAATTGAGTGCCAGCCCGACAAAATATTCTGCATATACGGCGCGGGTTGCAAAATCGTGAACTCCAAACCGGATTCAAACAACAATTCTTCAACCCGAAGTTTTTGCCAGTGATGGGGCATGCGTTCTGTTTGAGGGTGTAAAACGGAATGATAGACAAATCGGCTCGCACCTGATTCTCGAGCAGCAGCAATCGCGGTCTGTCCAATCTCGAATTCATTTTGGTTCATATTGGAACAAATATGATAAATCGCCTTTACACCGTCAGTTGCCTGTCGGAATCTGAATTCGTCTTCCATTTTGCCTATTATTTGTTCGCTGGCCCCAATCGATTTGACAAGGGATACCTGATTGTCGCGATGAACAAATGCCCGCACCATTTCACCGGCTTGCACCAACGCCTGTATGACGGCCTGCCCCGACTTGCCGCAAGCACCCGTGACCAAAATCATTTTTTGTCTCTCCAAACAACCAAGAGCGAAAATAAATTTCTCTGGTAATTGTTGGAACTCGTTCAATAATAAGACACAATAGGTTCTTTTGGGTCGATTACCAAATTGCCAATCATTGAGTGAATACAAGGTGTCATATGAAACCGGCTCCATTTAAATATGTTGCAGCAACATCCATCGAAGAAGCTCTATCCTATAAAGCACAGTTTGGAGACGAGGCTCGATTTCTGGCTGGCGGTCAAAGCCTTATCCCAATAATGAATTTTCGGTTGGCGCGCCCTGGTTTCCTTATTGATATCAATAGGTTGAATGAACTTTCATCCATCTCACAAAATGAAGATGGCGTATCTATTGGAGCATTGACGCGACACGGTGAATTGGAGCGAAGCGCAATTGTCTCATCAACTCACGCGATCGCGTGTGAAGCTATAAAAGAAGTTGCTCATCCGCAAATAAGAAACCGAGGAACACTTTGTGGCAATATCGCTCACGCGGATCCAGCCTCAGAAATGCCGGCGGTTATGCTGGCATTGCAAGCACGATTCAAAGCAAAATCTGCAACTGGTGAGCGGTGGATTGAGGCGCGAGACTTTTTTCAAGGCGTCTTCGAGACGACACTTGCGGATAATGAAATGTTGAAGGAAATCGAACTGCCTAAACTAGAAACCGATGCCGGCTCCTGTTTTATTGAGTTGGCCCGACGTCAGGGAGATTATGCAATTGCAGGCGTGGCCGCCATCGTCACTCTTGATGAGAAAGACCATTGCAGAAGTGTGCGTCTGGCTTATTGCGGGTGTGGGGAAACACCTCTTGTCGCTGAATTGACCCAACAAAATTTAATTGGCGAACCTATAGATGAGAAAACAGCGCGTGCTGCCGGAGAAAGCGCAGCCAAAGAACTCGATCCAACCAACGATGTGCATGCAGATGCAGATTACAAACGTCATATTGCGGCTGTACTCACAAAAAGAGCTCTGCTCAAAGCGAGAGAGCAAGCACAGATAATTAGATTGAAATCCAAATAGAACAATAATTCGAGGGAATAAAATCTAAAATGTACGAATTATTTACGGTTGAAACTACAATCAATGGAAAGACCTATCGTCGGGTCGTTGAACCCCGAACTCTACTATGCGATTTTATTCGACAAGAACTGGAACTGACGGGCACCCATGTTGGATGCGAGCATGGTGTCTGCGGTGCCTGCACCGTCTTGGTTGAAGGGAAACCGGTTCGGTCGTGCCTGATGTTTACACCCCAGGTTCATCAACAAAAAGTTGAAACCGTTGAAAGCTTGTCTCCCGATATTCATCAACTCAGTGTTTTACAGGAAGCTTTTCAGGAAAAACACGCTCTTCAATGCGGGTTTTGCACACCCGGAATATTGATGACAATGAAAGCTTTCCTGGAAGAAGTGCCGGATCCCACTGAAGAACAGATCCGGAAAGCACTGTCCGGCAATTTGTGCCGATGCACGGGTTATGAAAATATCGTTGAAGCGGTCGCTCTCGCAGCCATTCAACTGCGCGACGGTAAGCAAGATGTAAGGGGTTCGAATGACCAATAAATATTTTGGAGCGTCAACACGTCGCCTGGAGGACCCCAAATTACTCATGGGGCGTGCACAATTTGTTGACGACGTCGTTCAACGGCAAATGCTTCATGCGACTTTCGTCAGGAGCCGGGAAGCGCATGGTAAAATATTGAATATCGATACCAAAGCAGCACGCGAATTTGAGGGAGTCTTCGAAGTTTACACCGCAGAAGATCTTGGCGACTACAATCAAAGCGCACCGTTAGTCGTCCCTCCCCCACCCATTGACGGTCTGGAATTTAATAAAAGGACGCAAACACCGCTCGCTGCAGGTAAAGTTAGATATGTAGGTGAACCCGTCGCTGTCGTCATCGCCCAAAACCGATATATTGCAGAAGATGCAGCTGATTTGGTTTCGGTCCATATCGAACCTCTGAGCGTAGTCTCCGATTCTGAAAATGCGGTGTCAGAAAATGCACCTCTTGTTCATGAAGATAACCCGGGAAATCGAGCCGCTGTTGCGCATCAGTTCAAGGGAGACTATGCTAAAGCTGCAGCAGACGCCGCGATAATCGTAAAAAGACGGTTTACTTATGAACATGGTCTTGCACAGCCAATGGAGACCCGAGGTGTGGTTGCTATGTGGGAAGCAGGATCGGAAAAGCTGCAAGTATGGGCGTCTACTCAAGCGCCGACGTCATTGCGAACGGGTCTTGCAAGTCTTTTAAATCTTTCAGAATCTCAAATACGAATTGTTGCACCTTTTGTCGGAGGCGGGTTTGGATCCAAGGTTTTGATGTATTATCCGGAGGAGGTCCTTATCCCCTGGGTGAGTATACAATTGGGTCGGGCCGTAAAGTGGATCGAAGATCGTGCCGAACATTTTACGGCAACAACACAGGAACGAGGTCAAATCCACGACGCCGAGCTGGCCCTGGATAAGAATGGAGTAATATTAGGTCTAAAGGATCGTTTTCTACACGACAACGGCGCCTACAACCCCTACGGCCTCACTGTGCCGATAAATTCTCAATGTTCCGCGTTAGGTCCGTACGTAATTCCAAATTATGACAGTATATTTACGGCGGTATTTACGAACAAACCCATTGTTTCACCCTTTCGCGGTGCAGGAAGACAGCACGGTGTGTTTGTCATAGAACGTTTGATGGATCTCGCAGCAAAGGAACTCGGTATTGATGTTGCAGAAATTCGAAGGCGAAATTTTATTCCCAAAGACGCCTTTCCCTATAGAAACGGAGTAACATTTCAGGATTTCACAGAGCTCTCTTATGATAGCGGTGACTATGAACAAATCTTGGATAAATTGCTGAGAAATATCGACTATACAAAGTTTAAACAGGAAGAACAAAAACGCTTGAGGGAAGAAGGTCGGTATTTAGGTATCGGCATTGTTTCTTATGTGGAAGGAACCGGAATTGGACCTTACGAAGGCGCGAAGGTTCGCGTTCAGGGAAACGGCCGCGTAAATGTCGCCACGGGAATTGGAAATCAAGGACAAGGTCACTATACGAGCTTTGCTCAAATCGTCGCGGATCAGCTCGGTGTATCCCCGAGTTTCGTGGACTTAACCACAGGCGATACAGATCAATTTCAATGGGGTGCCGGCACCTTCGCCAGTCGAGGTGCCGTTGT
>JBPCWG010000355.1:0-6864 GCA_051009705.1 Methyloligellaceae bacterium
GACATGCAAACGAAAACCGATCAGCCTGTCGACCTGCCGGTCATAGATTTGGATCGATCGGACATGTTGCTTATCCGGCTGGAAGCGATAATTTCCGAGTTTGAGACAGCGGATTAACAGAACGGTATTATTCGCGCAGTGGTGATTGTCGTATGATCTTGTCCAGATATTCTGCGACATGCAGGGGCATACGCCCGGTGCCGTGCTCAATCTGATGTCGACAGGAAAATCCGTTGGCAATCAGGGGCATATTCTCGTCCATCTTCTCGACCGCCGGCCACAGCGATAAACCGGCCATGGCAACCGAACTCTCATAAGTGTCGGCGTGATAACCAAAGTCTCCTGCCATCCCGCAGCAGCTGGTCGGGATGATCTGGGCGTTGGCCCCCCTGATTCGCGAAAACAGCTTTTGTACCCCGGATAGGGCGGCGAATGCCTTTTGGTGACAATGACCGTGAATGCGTATTTCCGCATCCGGATCTTCCATCTGCAGCTGAATATTGTCCTCTTCCAGGATTTGCAGAACCACATCCTCAAACATGAGTACACTTTCAGCCAGACGTTTGGCATCCGGACCCGGCACAAGAGAGAGAAACTCGTCCTTGAGGGTAAACAGGCAACTGGGCTCCAGTCCGACCACGGCAATCTCCCGGTCGAGAAATGGCCTGAGGGCGGCGACCAGGTCGCTGGCGTGCTTGCGTGCAGAATCGACCCGGCCAACGGATAAATGAGTGCGGCCACAACAAAGCACCCGCCGTCGATGATAGGGGAGAAAATGCACGCGTCGCCCCAGTTGGGTCAGGCAGTAGACTGCGCTTTCGACGATACCGGGGTCAAAGTAACGATTGAAAGTATCGACAAACAAAAGCACTTCCGGACCGTCTACCGGACCCACGGAACGGGTGCTCAAGTACGGGCGTTTGCTCCAGACCGGCAGATTTCTCCGGGCTGAAAAACTGAGCATTTTTTCGCTCAACGTCCTGAGGCCCGGCAACTTGTCCCTCAGATTGAGCAGAAACGCCATTTTTGAAAGTACGGGTGCGAAGTTCGGCAGATTGGCAATGATTTTCTGATGCAGGGTAATTCCATGTTTCCGGGCCCAGGCGTGGAGAAATTCCACTTTCATCTTCGCCATATCAACGCCTGTCGGGCATTCCCTTTTACAACCCTTGCAGGAAACGCACAGCTCCATCGTCTCGCGCATATCTTCGCTGACGAAGGCATCAGGGCCAAGCTGACCTGACAATGCCAGCCTCAAGCTGTTGGCACGGCCGCGGGTGACATGTTTTTCGTCGCGGGTGATACGGTAGGACGGACACATGACGTTATGGTCGAATTTCCTGCAGGCCCCGTTATTGTTGCACATTTCAATAGCGCCCTGGAATCCACCTGCAGCACCGCTATATTCGGACCAGTCAAGAACCGTATCGAGATCTTCGAATTCGTAACCCGGGGGATAGCGGAAGAGTTCCCGGCGATCCATCGGTTCCGGCCCCACAATTTTACCCGGGTTCAACTGGCCGGAAGGATCGAATTTGGCTTTCACCTCCTCGAACAGACGCACCGCACGCGTGCCATACATTTTCTCATGAAACTCTGAACGAACCAGACCATCGCCATGCTCACCGGAATGGGACCCTTTGTAAGCGCGAACAAATTCGAAGGCTTCCTCCGCAATCTGACGCATGATCCGGGTGTCTTCCTCACGCTTCAAATTCAATATCGGCCGAACGTGAAGACAACCGACCGATGCATGGGCATACCAGGTCCCGCGGGTGCCGTGTTTTTCAAACACGGCCGTCAGCTGCTCCGTGTAGTCAGCAAGATTTTCAAGGGGAACAGCGCAATCTTCGATGAACGAAACCGGCTTTCCTTCGGTTTTCATGGACATCATGATATTGAGACCGGATTTGCGCACCTCCCAGAACTCCGCTTGCGAAGCTGTATCGTCCACTTTGACGACGCTGTCAGGGTGACCGATGTCGCCCATCAGTTCATCAAGCAATCCGAGACGACGCAGATTTTCTGCCTGATCATCTTCCGCAAATTCCGTAAGAAGCAAGGCTTCCGGCTGTCCTCGGACAAACCGCTCAATGACCGGACGGAACATCGGAATCGATCTCGCAAGATTGATAAGTGTTAAATCGACGGTCTCGACCGCGACGGGCCCAAGATTCACAATGTGCTGAGCCGCTTCCATGGCGGACCGGAACGTGGGAAAATGACAGATTCCCAGGGCCTTGTTCTTTGGACGCGGAGAGAGCTTCAGCTCGACCTCGTGGGTTAACGCGAGGGTCCCTTCGGAACCGATAAGGAGTTCCGCGAGATTGCGATGATCGTCACTCCGGGTCAGTGCATCAAGATTATAACCGCCGACACGTCGAGAGACTTCGGGATACATCCCGGAAATGGTGTCCAGATTGTTCGCACCGAGTTCAATGAGCTCTTTTTCCAAGTCGCCGATCCGTGACGATGTGTTGGGAAGTAACACATCGCGGGTAACGGGACCAAACTGCGCTTCAGTGCCATCGGCAAGAATACCCTGTAGTGACGTTACATTGTCTTTCATGATCCCGTAGCGCAAAGAGCGGGTGCCGCAGGAATTGTTCCCGACCATTCCGCCGATGGTGGCGCGACTGGAGGTGGACACATCGACGGGAAACCAGAGACCGGTAGGGGCAAGCTGACTGTTGAGATGGTCCAGCACGATTCCGGGTTCGGTCAAGCAACGGCGGTTCTCTGCATCGACCTCAATTGTGTTCCGCATATATTTCGAGAAATCGATGACAATAGCGTCACCAACTGTCTGCCCGCTCTGGGATGTACCGCCACCCCGGGCGAGAAGTGGTACCCCTTCCTCCCGTGCGGTCGTGACCAGGGCCTGCAAATCTTCTGCTGACTTTGGCAAAACAACCCCACGCGGAATAATCTGGTAGTGGGAAGCATCAGTACTGTAACGCCCGCGCGAAAAAATATCCGTCAGTATTTCCCCGGCAAAATTCCTGCGCAGACGGTTAAAAAAGGAATGCTCGCGTTCTTGCGGGATTTGTTGTTCCGTCATCCTGTTGTCTCGAAGTCAGCGGCGTTCTCGATTGAATGGCAACTTTGCATTTTGTGCGGTTTCCACCCACAATGATCAATAGCAAACAAATTGGTCTTGGCACCACACAATGCGCTTCTGAACGGATGTCGCCGACCAGAATTCAATCCATTTAATCGGGGCTTACACATGAGCAACATACTGATAAACAGAGATAAATTCACCGTAACTATCACGCTGAACCGTGAAGAAAAACTCAATGCTCTGACGAAGGACATGTGGCAGGAACTTGGGGTGAAATTAACGGAACTTGCGGATGACCGGGATGTCAGAGTTATCATGATAACAGGGGCAGGGGAACGATCATTTTCTCCGGGCAATGATATTGCCGAGTTTGAACATCAACGTTCAAACCGGGATCAAGCCAGAGCTTATGGCGCGATCATGCACTCCACCTTGTCGGCGCTCAGCGAATGTCCCTTCCCCACGATCGCCCGTATCCGGGGTATTTGTGTCGGCGGCGGGCTGGAAATTGCCGCCTGTTGCGATATTCGAATTTGTACCGCCGACAGCCGGTTCGGTGTTCCCATCAATCAACTCGGACTGGTGATGGCCTATCCGGAGATTTCTGCACTTCAAAAACTGGTCGGCTATTCCCGGGCCGCCGAGATCCTCTTCCGGGGACATATTTTCAGCGCCCAGAAAGCTCTGGAAATGGGCATCGTCAATCAAATCACCGAAGACAGTGAGATTGACCGGGTTACAAATGAGATTGCAAGTGAAATTGCGTCCGGCGCTCCGCTGGTGGCGCGCTGGCACAAAAAGTTTCTGAAGCGCCTTGACAGCCCTGAACCACTGACGACTGAAGAGCTGGAGGAAGGTTTCACCTGTTATGATACGGAAGATTTCCGTATTGGTACCGAAGCTTTTCTTTCCAAAGCCAAACCGGATTTCGTAGGCCGGTAGGGGTGCAAATACCGACAATCTAAACTTACGGTAGAACCGCACCTGAATTAACCATGTTCGCGAACTCAGGTAAAACCCTTCGCCCGTGTTCCTCTATAATCATGACTGCCGTTTGGAGGATGCCCATAAATGACAAGATAACAAGGCAATGGGACTTCTAAAATACGCAGCAACTCTGCTGTTCGCACTGACTTTCGCTGTCGGGCATTCTGATAGTTCGCAGTCAAGGGAAAGAACTTCGGGAAGTAAGTACAAAAATCCTATCCACTCAGTTTCGTCATTCCGAACGAAACATTCGAAATCCCGAGCGGTTAGACATTATCGTAAGAAACCCAGGATTGGCAGGTTCCAGCGCCAACTCCACCACTATCATGGCCATGACCTGCGCGGACCCAAGGTGCGTAGCGAAGCAGTCTACAAATCCAGGAATCGCTCTGGAAGACATCATCGGGCCAAGCACCGCAAACCGGTCATCGGCAGGCTTGTCCGCCAACGAAATTATTACAGACACAATCCATATCGCTCGCGAATACATAAGAAAATCCACCGCACTATTCGCTATCGGCGCAAGAATACTCCCGGATGGGCATACAAGAAATTCCGCTCGACGATTGGACGAAAACACAAGTCCTCTCCCTGGAGAAGTCGATTGCGTGCCGGTAAAACAAATCGTCTGAGAATTCATCGCTACTAGTTTCCAGACGCAATGGCCAACCACTAATTGGTGTTGCGCCTGCATCCGGAATGGTCAGTTTTCGCGGGTGAACAATTTGGGTGTTCACCCGCTTTTTTGTTTCCTATGCCGACGACCTGACAAGTCCCGGTAGAACACCTGGGATCGCGGTTTTCAGAAGATCGATTGTTTTTCGTCGACTCATCCGATAATAAGATAAATGAAACACGATTTCATTGGGAAGGATGAAACAGATGAAAGCCATGGTCCTCAACGGCAAAAATAAACCTTTTGAACTACAAAATGTTGCCGATCCGACACCCGGACCGGGTGAGGCTGTGGTGCGCAATCTCGCCTGTGGATCGGGCCTGACCATACAGCATGTGCGGGCTGGTCGCGTTAAAGTCGACTACCCCAGAATTATCGGACATGAAATCGCCGGGGAAATTGTAGCCGTCGGAGAAGGGGTTACCAATCTTGCCGTCGATGATGCGGTCACGGCTTACTTCTACCTCACATGCGGTCATTGCAAATGGTGCCTTAGCAATCGGGAGACCCTGTGCGAAAATTTTGGCGGATATGTCGGTCGCGCGGTCGATGGCGCTTATGCGGAATATATGAAACTGCCGGCGCAAAATTTTATCAAGCTCCCGGAAGAACTTGATTACAAATCTCATCCGGCGGAAGTCGGCGTGATTTGCGATGCCATAACGACACCTCTAAAGGTCACCAAACGGGCACGGATCGCACCGTCGGATACGGTTGCGGTGTTTGGCGCAGGGGGAGGCCTCGGCATTCACATGCTCATGCTCGCTCAATGGGCCCATGCAAGAGTGATAGCTGTTGATATTGCCGACGACAAATTCGAAGCCTGCCGCAAAGCGGGTGCTGACGAGGTCGTGAATGCGTCTGACGGCACCGCTGTCGAACAATTGCTGGAACTTACGGACGGCAAAGGCATTGATGTCGCTATTGATTTTGTGTCCTCCACACAGACCCTGGAAGAATCTTTCAATGCACTGGGATATGGCGGCCGGATGGTGACACTGGGCGGTGGTGGCAAAGGCCAATTCCAAGCCGACGGGGGCCCTATGCTCGACAAGGAGCTTGAGCTCTTGGGAAGTCGCTATGCGACCAAACAGGAAGTGATAGATGCGCTGAACCTGGTGGCCAGAGGACAAGTGTGGCCCCTGGTGACCGAAACCGTTCCCCTGGAGGAGGCCGAAACAATCCACGATCGCGTGGAAAAAGGGCTCGTTACAGGCAGAGCGGCCGTCCTTATCAACTAGCCGATCAACATCAGCACACCGATCAACTGAATCTTCACAAAAGCGGACGGCAATTGCTATGGTCACTTTGCAGACTCAGAATAATATGCTTCTGAGAATATCCGGTCGTGAAAGTTCAATGCATATCTGGTTTATCCCGGGATTTGCAGATTCGGGTAGTGCTTTCCTACCCCTGTTACAATCGGAATTCACATCGAAATGTACCCTCGTAGCGCCTGACTTGCCGGGATTCGGGGCCAGCCCGGCGGTGCATAAAATTTGGACCGTCAACTCTCTGGCGCGCTGTCTGAAGCAATTGATCAATGAAGACAAGTCAATCAAAACGGTAGGGCTGGTCGGACATTCCTCCGGCTCTCTCATCGCCGTAAAACTTGCCCGGATGCTTGGCGAAAAATGCCTGGGTGTCGTCTCGATCGAGGGAAATCTAACCCGCGCTGACGCTTATTTTTCCGGCAAAGCTGTGAACTATGAGAGCCCTGAAGAATTCAAATCGGTTTTCGTAAACCGCATTATTGCAAAAGCCGCAACCGATAATGTTCTCCAGCATTATGTATCGAGCCTGCTGCAAGCCAATGCTGAGACAATGTGGCGCTTTGGAAGAAATGTCTATAATTCAAGCCGCACCAGATCCCCGGGATTGGAATTTTTGTCGCTGCCACAACCGCACCTGTATTATTGGTGCAAAGACAATACGCCGGAAGATACCCAGGCGTTTATCAAACGCAATTCTGTTCCGCAAAAGCAGTTTCGCAATGCCAGCCACTGGCCGATGGTCGACGCCACCAGGTCGACAGCTCATATATTAAAAAACTTTTTTAAAGTTTGAATATTTGTGTGCAAACAAGTACGAAATTCGGAATCTTGGATCTTTATTCCAACCGGAATATGCCCTATAG
>JBPCWG010000356.1:0-4012 GCA_051009705.1 Methyloligellaceae bacterium
CCGAAAAAGAGGAAAAAAACGAGAGTGGACGCGAATTCCACAGAATAGAACGAACCCACGGGTCGTTCCATCGGTCCATGACGCTACCGTTTGACATTGACGCCGACAAAGTCCAAGCAGAATTTTCAAATGGAATTTTGTCCCTGCATATTGCCAAACCCAAGGAAGTTTTGGAGAAAACCAGAAAAATTCAAATCAGCCCTTCTGACTAAGTCGAGTGCTGTGAATCAGAATTCAACAGGGATGATGCTTCCGGCGATTTAACGAAAACCGCAAGCGTCATCCTCTCGTTAATAGGAATCAATCCGCATGTCATCGCGTGGTAAACACACGAACCTGTCAAACAGTACACGGCTACACTGTTTATGAACCCGGAGCTCAGTCATCAGGCTCGCGTAAGGGAGTTTTTGCAGCAGCCACAGACTTACGGACTGCCGTCGGACGCAAAAATTGAAACCATAGAAACCCATGCCTCCTGGATTTTTCTGGTCGGAGACAGGGTCTACAAGCTCAAAAAGGCTATAAAATTAACCTATCTCGATTTTTCAACCCTCGATTTGCGAACACATGCGGTCAATCGCGAATTTTCCCTGAATCAGAAATTCTCACCAGACCTCTATCTTGGAATGGCAGGTGTCTATTCCAGACCCAATTCCGACTATTCTCTTCACCCACTTAGGGCCGTCGACCAGCGATCTGGCGACACTCTTGTTGAACCGCTCGTTGTAATGCGCCGATTTCCGCAGAATGCACAGCTTGACAGAATAGTCGCATCGAAAAACATGACGACTGCGCTCGCCGAGCAACTCGGTGTCATGGCGGCATTGGTGATCGAAAACGCAGAAGAGAGAAAATCCGATTGGTGTCGCCAATTCCGGTCTGTAATTTCCAACAGCTTCCAGGATCTCGAACATTTGCCTGAAAACCTCGGCGGACTCCACGTACGGCAACTGCGAGATCGTATCCTTGAAACTGTCTCAGTGAATTCTTCGGATATTGCCGAGGCGTCGGGAATAGGAAGAGTTCGCCGGTGCCATGGAGACCTTCATCTCGGAAATATCTATGTAAGCGATAACAAGGTTTTTCCATTCGACGCTCTTGAATTTGATGAAAATCTCGCGACCATCGACGTTCTCTATGAACTGGCCTTCCTGCTCATGGACCTGATTCAAAATGATGAGATACAATCTGCGCTACGTGTGCAAACGGTTTGCGTCTCACGTTGCGCCTTGTGGCAGGGTGTACATTTGCTGCCTCTCTACTGTGCGGTTCGTTCCTTGATACGCGCAATTGTCACCGCTGATCTGAACAGGCAGCACCAGTCTGATATTCTTGAAGACAAGGCTCACCGCTATATCAAAACCGCCGAGAAATTATTGGAACCGACCTCTCCGCGACTGATTTGTATCGGTGGTCTTTCAGGTACGGGGAAAACAACACAAGCTTTCCATTTGGCCGAGCAGCTTTTTCCTCTGTCTATGGTCATCCGGTCGGATATGATTCGAAAAATATCAAGCGGTGTCGACATTTTCGAAAAACTCCCCGCAGTATCCTATACTCCGGAAGCCAGTGCTTTGGTCTACGAAAGGATGCTGCAGGATGCGAAAACAATTCTACACAAAGGCACACCTGTTGTTCTGGATGCCGTATTCAACCATCCGGAAGAACAGCGGGTTGCGGAAAAGCTGGCCAGGGATTTGAACATTCCATTTCACGGGTTCTGGCTGGAGTTACCCCTGGGTGAGCGGATTGACCGCATTTCAGAAAGGGAATTGGATGCCTCGGATGCAGATAAGGCGGTAGCTGAGATACAGGAAAAATACGACCGGCCGAATTCTTCGTGGGAAACGATAAGTGCTCGGGGAACTCCACAACAGGTCGGCCGACGCATGGAAGATCAGCTTTTCAAAAAATAAATACTGTTTACAGGGCGTTCGACCCTCAGCCAATTGCAATGCGTGCAACAGACTGCGGGGATATCTATACTATCCTTCTTCTATCCTATCCTATCCTATCCTATCCTATCCTATCCTATCCTATCCTATCCTTCTTTCGGATTGTTGAGCCAATTGAGAAATCCGATGAGATGGTCAATGTCGTCGGGATTGAACACAAATTCAGGCATATCATGGTGTCCCACTGATATGCCTTCCGCAAGAGATTCTTGCAGATGTTCGAGGGGATATTTAGAGGAAAGAATTCTGAATGCCGGGGCCTCTTTATGGGGGCTGTCTCCCTCTAGAGTGATGGAGTGACAACGGGCGCAGTGAGTTTTAGCGATCTGGCGACCCCGTTCAACATCCATGGCTGCTCGTGACGACTGAAGATCATAGGACAGAAATGCGAGAAGCAGGACCACCGCAACTCCAAAATTCCGCTTCCCGAGTCTCGGATATAGTGATCCCCAGCTTGCGTTCAAATGTATTTTTTTTAACTTGTTTAGATGTGATTCAGGCTGCAATGAAATCCCCTATCTGTTGCGGAATTTTCTCCGTCGGCATTGCTGTCAAATCTTTGTCCACTTCGCCAATGAGGCACTTGAGAATTTGCGGTGAATAATTATCTCTTAAATCACCCAACATCTCCGGCGGTGCCACAACAAGCAAGCGATCAAACTCTCGTTTTGCGAGTCTTGTCTGCAGAAGATCAATAACTTCAAGGGCAAATTTTTTCTTGCTGAGACGATGCGCCGTATTTTTGGGTTCCATGGCATGGCGCCCCTGACCATGAGAGTCAAAAGTCCGGCCGGGACGGTCTGAAACTAAATCCCGATCCGGAGGCGTTGTCGTGTTCAGTTGAATCCCTTCAACCAATTCAACACCTTTACCCGGACCCATATTACGAAATATTCGCGCCTGATTACCATTGCCGATGAGAATCCAGGTCTTGACAGGTTTCATATTAATCTCCCAACAGAGTGACTGTTATCTTGCGTTACAATTTTGTTCACTCCATGCCTTTAGTGGCTCATCAGAACAGGGAGTGGCATGGATTGGAAAATTTCTTTGGTCACACCCCCGAATACGACTTCCTGCAGTCGGGAACGTCCATAACAACCCATTACGAGGAGGTCTGCTCTGAAGTCTTCACATTGTGAGAGTAGTACTTCAGAAGTCGATAATTCATTGTCGACAATTGATTCGCTTTCTATAGAGACTCCATGACGGATCAGAGTTGCAGTAATGTCCTTGGACGAATTCTCCCCGTTCTCGTCGGGATTGATGGTCAGCAATTTTACGTCTTCGGCATCCATCAGAAAGGGAATTGAGTCAAATGTCGCGCGTACGGCTTCATTCTCTCCATTCCAGGCGATAAGAATTCGTTTAAACGGTGATTCCGGCGGCTTCTCATCTGAAACAGGGACAACCAGAACCGGTCGCGCACTGTTCAGAGCAATGTGGGCGGGAATATTTCTCCGCGACATGATGGATTCAGCCTCTGTTTGACTTATGACCACCAGATCCGCGATGCGCAGACGATCGAAAATGATGTCGGAGTGCTCCAGATGAAATTTCTCATCACATTGCCACGCGTAATCAACTTGTACGTGATCTGCGGCGGTGGTGAAAATCTTTCTCAGCGTACTAGCATTTTCCAGCTGAATTTGGCGCTGTTGTTCGATAACGGGTTGCATCACCTCCAGACCGTGCAGGTCGTAGACCGGAATGATCGGTTCATACATGATGTGGCATCCGACCAGGTGCGCTTCGAATTGTTTCGCAACAGAAACCGCGGTTCTGGAACTGTTTACGGCCGTTGAGGGTGCAGAGAAATAGACATAGACGGTTTTGTAGGACATGGGTATTTCCGGCTCCCGATTAAGACCAATCTCCACTGTAAGGGATCAAGCTGGGGAATCTTTGATTTGCATCAAACCTGGAGTGGAAAAAATTGATCTATCTCAAGGTCCCATGTCTCTCGATTTGCAATTATCAGATGCACACCGCCAGCGAAGGAGTTTTTCCAATGCAAGCCGCCAATGTTATGACAACCGAAGTCATCAGTATCAGAC
>JBPCWG010000357.1:0-8846 GCA_051009705.1 Methyloligellaceae bacterium
CCTCGAGGCCATTGCTTCCGGTTCCGTAATTTCAGCAACTATTGGAGACTGTACTATAACTAGTACATCCCTTCAGTCTCCAAGAGAAAGGCGTCCTCAGGGGCGCCTTTTTCAGTTAAGGGCACAAAATTCAAACTCCATCCTATTTTAGATCCGTTGCAAATGAACACAGATCGGTTGACATGTTGATTCACACCCCGGGTTCGGGCAAGCCAGCGATTGCCAAGTTCTGAAATCTCGGTTCTAATTCCGTCCATAGATCCCTGAAAAACTGGTGAGCCTGTCGCCTCTGGACGGGGCAATGGAATATCATTTGTAGACAGAGAAGTGTTGAACATATGGAAAATTACGCGGAGTTAATGTTCCAGGGCGTTGTGGCGGAGTTGCAAAAAGCGGATGGCAGTTTTGATAAATTTCAAACGGCTTATCCCCATCGTACTCAGAAAGAACTAAGTCCAGACGATATCGACTTTCTACGCAGTCGCGAAAGTTTTTACATCGCCAGCATTTCCACCGGTGGCTGGCCTTATATCCAGCATCGAGGCGGACCCGCCGGGTTCGTTCATGTCATCGGTCCCGCACGTATCGCCTGTGCCGATTATCGGGGCAACCGCCAGTTTATTACCATGGGCAATCTTCAGATAGAAACACGGGTATCGCTGTTTTTTATGGATTATCTCCGCCGGGCACGATTGAAAATTCAGGGGCAGGCAACTCTGGAAAAAATCGAGGACGCTGACCCGGATCTGGTCCTTAAACTCAACAGCGAGGAATTGCCCGTGGAACGGATCCTTGTCATTGATATTGTCGGCCTTGACTGGAATTGCCCGAAATATATTCCCACTCTTTATTCAGAAGTGGCCCTGCGCCAGATCATCGGTCCGGAAATAGTCAAACTGAAAACCGAAAATGAAACCCTGAAGAAGGAACTCGCGACTTTGCGCGAACAACGGGAACCTGAAAATTGAACAGGACTTATTCCTGTCTGTTTCCTGTTTGTGAGCGCACCGATCTACTGGGTTTGAAAAGAAAAAACGGGATAGAGCATGAGCCCTATCCCGCCGACATTCGAGAGGAAGGTTTCCCGGGCGTGCCACCTGTCATCGACTATGTCCCCGGTCAAAAAGCAGAATTGGGAACGGGTATTCGAAGTCGGGCCGCCGTCACAACGGGCTTCAAATTGCGGTTGAAGCCCGTCGTAAGTCTGAAAATTCAGCTAAGATTATTGTGAGTTCATTTCGTCGTTGACGAAGGTGAACGTGCCTTCCAGGCTTGAACCCAGCGTATTGACGGTCACGATAATCGCAACGGAAATACCTGCGGCAATCAGGCCGTATTCAATAGCTGTGGCGCCAGACTGATCGTTAAAAAATTTGGAAAGAAGTTTCATTTTTGCAATCCCTGTTTATGTTAAAACCCGGCATATTTCGCCGCTATGAGAATTTTAGAATTGCAGAATTGAATAAAATTTTTGGAAACAAATTAAGTTAATGACGATTAAGCTTAATTGATTCTTAGTGTAGATGATCGCATTACCACTATTCATTTTTGGTAAAAACTCGTGATCATCGGCAAGAGTGAGCGGGCCAGTGTCATGCCGAATACAATCCCCATTATGTTCCAGCAGAATTCCCAAAGCCCCGGGCTTCGTCCGACTGCAAAGGATTGCATCAACTCCAGCAGACCTGAGTAGAGAGCAAGGGCGATAACGATGTAGCCGCAGGTTTGCCGATTGGTCCAGCCCATTGCAACACAAAAACTAGTCCCGGCATAGGCAGCCAGATGCTCAATGTGAGGGAAGAAGCCGGTCCGGACAATCGCTTCAGTGGGAGCAAGGGAGAGATAGGTGATCGCAAGGATGCAAAGGCAAGTCGCGGCTCGAAACAGGGAATGGAAAATTAAGAGCGAATGCGACATGGGTAACTGAATACGAGTTGCCCGCGCCTTTGCCAACACCGGAGGGGGGTATTAGTTAATCCGCAAGCAATCGTTGGTTTTCAAACAATTTCTGTTGCGGGTTTTGCGGATGCAACGCGTCGTACTAACCCAAAATCCTATGCCTGTAACGGATAGATAATACCGGGACTTTTGACCATCAGTTCATTTTCATTCCATCGTGTTTCATCTTGCCGTGGTCATGACCCTTTTTCATTTTCCCATGCGTCATCTCTGATTTTTTGATAACTGCTGTCAAAGCGACTTTGCTGCCATCCTCAAAGATAAGTGCTGCCGGGACTGACCCGCCTTCTTTCTGTTTTCCCTTTGGGCCGATCAGCATGAGATGCAGGCCGCCCGGTTCAAACATTAGTGATTTTCCCGGCTCGACCCGTACCTGTTCCAGCTTCTGCATAGTGGCGATACCGTTATTCAATTTGGATATGTGTAGCTCGACCCGCTCATATGCAGAGCTTTCGGCACCGATAATCACACGATTCTTGACGCTGGCATTCTTGAGATGAAAATAGCCTGCATGGGTTTTGACGGTTGGGGGCGCAAATCTAATCCAGGCATTGGAAATTTCAATATTGTCAGCATGGGCGATTTGGAAACCGGCCATGGTGATGAACAAGCTTAAGGCGGCACGGACAAATAAATTTCTCATAATGATCTGCTCCATTGAACTTTTCTCTCCTGCGCAAGGTTGCATCAGGCGAGGTTCGCAGTTTGATTTAGATTGACCATAGCAGTCGGCCGGACGACCGGCACTTATGAATATTGTCGCATCAACTAGGCTCCATTCAAGGCTGGACTTCTGCAGTGTAACCAGTCCGTACAGACCGGATTTAGTAGTTCCGGAACCCGGATTATTTCCCATGCCTACAATTGCCCTGAAGGGCTTCCATACAAATTTTCGTGTCTGGTCTTTCTCAATTTTGAAATCTAAAATTCCGTTCCGTGCAGAATTCGTTCTCGTCTTCTGAGAGGAAATCAGGAAAACTGACGTGAAAAAGAGCTTTTTGTTCATCCTTATTGCAGGAATCTGTGCCGGGTTTCTGGAGAGTACAGCCGCAACAGCCCGTATTGCGGACATGAGCAGGGCTGATTGCCAACGCCATATTGCCCGTATCGTCTGCCTGGTCGACCCCATTGACAAAATTCTCAGCCGGTCGGATCTGCTTACCCGTCCCTGTCTGCCGGAAGGACGAACTTATGTAAAGGAAATGCAGGATATCTACAGATTGTTTCCTGAGCCGGTTAACCGGATGATGTGCGGGCTGAACCGGATCTTCGTCGAAAAGAAATTCTGGGCTTCCGGGTACGCCCACCGGCGCACCAATTCCATTGGCATTCAGCAGCAACTCCTTGAAGAAAAGCAATCGCTTTCCGCATGGCTGACCTGGAAGGAACGATTGTCCTTTCAATTGCCCAACATTGAAAACACAGATATCCGTTTGCCGACCATCCGTGCCGAAGCCCCAGGTGCCGCCGGCCGCGCGACATACTATATTGTCGCCCATGAACTGGCACATCTCATTGATTTGTCAAATGGCATCTCCGATATCCGCAAAGGTGATTTCTCCCGCCTGAGTTGGACAGTGCGCCGGCGCTATTTACGCAGCCAGACTCTGCCGTCGAATTGGGAACGTCCCTGCTTTTATCTCTGCCGTGGCAACAAGATCAAAGCCGCTCGTGCGCCCCGGGTTTATCAGGCCTTGCGCAAGAGTGCCTATGTCAGTCTATATGCAACTCGCAATCCGTCTGAGGATTTTGCCGATACGCTGACCATCTTTCTCCTGACGCAACTCCCCGGATTTCGCTATGAACTGAGCCTTGGCGATCAAGTCATCTCACGCATGAATTCGTTTTGGCAGCCGCAGCAATTGCGGGAAAAGCTGACCTATATCGACCTGCTCCTCAAAAGGCCTTACGTCTTTCTCAGTTCCCATGGTCCACCGATACTGCCGGTGAATTAGGTTCTGGTGCAGGCTAATGCCTTGCCGACCCGCAACTAACAGGAACTGCCCCATTGCAGCTTGCCTCTGTAGACCGATACATTTAAAAAATTAGACAGTGACAAGAACAAGAAAAGGCGACGGAGGAAGACGGCTATGAAAGTCGGTTTTTGCGTAGGTACCCCTGAAGTCAATACAAAGCGGCTACCGGCTCAGCAGGGTGATTTCGGTGCTAATCTGGATGTCCTGCAAAGGTTTGGTTATGACGGTGTCGAGCTTTCCGTCTGCCGACCGGCGGAACTTGACCTTGCACAAATCGAAAAGGATGTCACCAGCCGCAACCTTGAGGTCGCCACAATTCATACCGCCGCCATGGGATTCCAGGATAAAATCTGGCTTTGCCACCCTGATGAAGCAATCCGCACTGAAGCTTTTGCCCGTCTTCGAGCGGCCATCGATATGGCGGCGCACTTTTCCGTTGATGTACTGGTCGGGTCGTTTCGCGGTCGCCTGGGAGAACCGGAGTTGCAGGCCCGATCCCGTGTGTGGATGCATGATGCTTTCAAGAGAGGTTCGGATTATGCCGCTGGCAAGGGAAACCGCATCCTCATTGAACCCCAGGCGCGGTGGTCTGTCGACTACAATTTTACAGCCCAGGACGGTGTCGCTCTGGCGGAGAAGCTAAATAGCCCGGGTTTCGGTATCTGTCTCGATACGTTTCATATGAACATCGAAGATACTTCATTTGCCCGCAGTATTTTCGACGCTCGCGAGCACCTTTACTATCTGCAGATCAGCGACAGTAACCGCCTGTATCCCGGTGGTGGTCATATAAATTTCGGCGAGATTGTCAATGCGCTAAAAGCCATTGACTATACAGGTTATCTGTCCATGCAGATTCTGCGCGAACCGAATTTCGAAATATCGGCCGAGCTGGGCCTTTCACATCTGCGGAGTCTCATCGGTCCTCCGTAGCCGTGAACAATTCCCAATCCGGGGAGGAGGGAGTTACCGTTGTTTCCCTTGAGAGCCAATTCGTTGATCTGTTTTAGATTCTAGGTTTCCCGGCATTCCGGTGAGCCTTTGTGTCCTGACCATTTGGGCAGGCCGTCTTTTATGTCCATGAGCCGGGTGCCATAAAAAATATGGCATGTGGGTTTGAACGCATCAGGAAGATGGCCCTCTTCTGCAAATTCGAAGAGAGACGGAAAAGCCAGCCACATGCGCCGCCCTTCATCTGCGATCAGCGCTCGGCAAACGGAACAGCTGACCTTGCAGGGAAGAACTCTCACGGACCGGTTGAGCTCACTATTGTAAAATTGCAGTCTGTCGATTCCCTTTGTGAAGCGAACATGGGCTTTGTGAAAAATAGCCGCCAGTTGCATAGGTGCTCCATGCAGTTTTTGACAGGCGCGGCAGTGACAGATTTTGGCATCCAGGGGATCTGCGGAAACCGCGTAAGCTACAGTGCCACAGTGACAGCCGGCGACATATTTCGGTGCAAACGTCTGATCGGAATCTGGCGCATAAAGTTCACGAAATGACTTTTCCATGTCGCATCCCCTGATTTTGTCCTTCAAGTATATTAACTTTTACACTAAGAGCTGTCGCGGAATGCAGCCTTCTTAATCAATTCGCTGAGCTTACCGAAGCGCTGCCGAGACGAAAGAATGCAGCAACCAGTGTTCCGGCAAAGATCATTGCCGTGGAAACGACGAATACCCAGGGTCCGAACCAGGTATAGAGAAGGCCGCCGCCGATCAATCCGACAATACTTGCCGCCGCTCCGAGGCTGCTTGCAAATCCTTGCACAGCGCCTTGCAATGTTTCGCCCGCCTGTTTCGACAGCGCGGCCATGAATGTCGGCCACATCAGACCATTTCCCAGGGCAAGCAGCAGGGCTCCCATATAGATCAATATCAGATTGTCCCCCAGCAGCAGTAGGAAACCGGTGCCGAGAATTGAACTGCCGCCCAGAATGAGCAGTCTCTCCGGAACGACTTTCGACAACTGTGTCAGCAGGGGTCCCTGTACAAGCACCATGAACAGGCTGAGAACAGCGAAATAAGTCCCCGTGTCCGTGACCGACCATTGCAGGCCGAGGGCGGCGTGGGTCGGAAAGGAGATATAGAAAAAACTGAACCCCAGCAATACCAGAAAGTTGACCGTCATCAGGGCCGGCATCCGCGGCAATCGCAATATTTCCGAGTATGAATGATCATCACAGCCCTGCAGGCGATAACATTCCTTGGTTTCCTGGCCGAAGACCTTGCACGCGTTTTCCAGACCCGGCTTGGTCTGTAAAATTTGCGGTTGGTTCTCGTTCAGTCCAAACGCAATCAGCAGCGTTGCGGCGAACGAAATCAGAAATGCGGCGACAACCGGCAGTAATTCTCCGAACATGGTTGCACCCAGCAGGCCGGCCAGCGCAGGGCCGAGAATGAAACCCGCATTGGTCGACATGGCCATGCGTCCGAAATTTTCGGTTCGGTGGCTGTCATCAGTAATATCGGCGAGATAGGCATTGGCGACGGAGACATTGCCTCCGGTCAGCCCGTCCGTGGCCCGGGCCAGAAACAAGACTATCAGAGGCAATGTCAGGGCGAATTGTCCCAGAAGGGTAGATTCGACCCGGAACAGCACGTCTGCGGGCAGAAGAAAGGCGATAAGAAAGATCAGCCAGGATAAGAGCGTACCCAATTGGCTTATGAGCAGCACCCGGCGGCGGCCAATACGGTCGGACCAGCGCCCGAGGATGGGGGCGCCGATGAGCTGGAAGACCGAATAGGTCGATGCCAGGACGCCATAAATAATGGCATTACCGCCCCATTTGGCAACCAGGAAGATCATGAACGGCAACACAATGCTGAATCCAAGAGTGCCGACAAAATTGACCGACAGTATTGGCAGTATCGAGGCCTGGCCAGAGACAGGAGAATTCGTGGTTGCGGCGGTCATAAGGACAATTCCAGAGCGCGATGATCGTTTCGAATTGCGGGTCTCACGCGATATCTGCGGTCTAAGGACTGAGTCGGCGCGAAAGCCTCATATCCCTAGCTGGTTTGCAACTCCTTGTCTTCGACCATAATCATCCACGATACCCCGAATTTGTCGACGACGGAGCCAAATCGCGGTGAAAAGAACGTCTTGCCCATGGGCATCTGGATCTCGCCGTCGGCGGCCAGAGCGTCGAAATAGCGGTCGGCTTCCGTTTCGCCCGGTACGGAAAGTGAAATGGACATGCAGGCAAAATCCAGGGGTCCCTGTTTGACACCGTCGGACATCATGATCTGCGCGCCACCGAAATTGAGCGTCGCATGCATGATTTTGTCGTCGAGGGTGTCGGAAAATCGGCCGGAGGCATCTTTCTCCGGATTGTCGCGGTAGTGAATCATAACAAGTATTTCGGCACCGAGTTTATCCTTGTAATAATTGATCGCTTCCTCGCAGCGACCGCGGAAAAACAGATACGGTTCCACACTGTTTGCCTTAGTCGACTTCGGGGCGGGCAATTCGAAAATCGGCTCGAAACCGCCGTAAATCAATCTCGCGCCATCAAAAGGAACCGGATTGATTTCCGGATCAAAACGTTTATCGGTCTGCATCATTTCGTGCATTTCAGCCATGGCTTTGTCACGGATCGCCTTGTCCGGCCATTCAATCCAGGAAAAAATGACAGATTCATCTTCTTTTGCTTGCACGGCCTTGTAGAAGTCCGTGGCCTTGCCATGGGGCACATCGTCGGCCCAGCACTCGATCACTCGCAACGCGCCCATATCCATAAATATCCCATCGATCCCGTTTGCATGATCGATAAATTTCTGCCGGTTGGCCTTGGGTACGGCAATGACAAACCCGTCAATGTAGCTCATTGTGATCTCCACCTTTCTTGGAACGGTTTCTTGCGATCGATTTGGAATCCCGTTTTAGCTGCAGAACCTAATCCGGCATTCCGGCTTTAACATGATACCCGGAATAATTTTCAATCCGATGATGCCGCGCTCTTTTTGGCCGGGACTTCGATATCGAAATACAGGACATTCTCGCGCATACCAAGTTTGGAATAAAGTTCGATGGCCGGCGGATCCGTCTGATCAGCCTGCACAAAAATCACAAAGGCGCCGCGGTTCGAAGCGATTTCCTGCAACTCCCGGATGAGGGCGGTGCCCACGCCCTTGCGACGATGGGGTTCCGCGACCGCCAGGTCATAAATATAAAACTCGCTGCGTTCACGTTCAAATTTCATGAGTTCATAGGCCACAAGTCCGCCGATCACCTTGTTCGCCGCAATGGCCGCCAATACGACGATATGGTCGCGGCTGAGAAAATCCCTGAGATAGGCATCGCCGGGTTGAGCACCTGAATAGGTCGCCAAATCTTCGAAGGCTTCACCGAAAAGGCTGAGAAGGTTTCGAAACGGCTCAATGTCATCCCCGGAGAATTCTCGGATCGTATAAGGTCGCGATTTGGTCATGGATCTTTATGGTGACACTTCTGGATGTTTGTATATTTCAACAAAAATTAATGTCGTAATGCCTTAAAAAATTTCGGGCTCAAACGGCCCGGTTTCGGAATTATACTTTGCCAATCGGGACCAAGCCAGTCATTTTGAATCTGGATCGATGTACTGAGCAATGGAGACTGCAGATGTCAAATATATCAATCCGATGTTCATGTGGAGCGGGTATTCAACCCAAATTATGAGCCCATGGATTAACCTGACACGCTCTATGTTCCGCGGAAATATTCAGGAAGATTGCATTATTGCAAGCCGTTGAAGAGTCCACGATTGGCGCTCGAACAATGCGGCACGGTTCAAGAGGAATTCTACTCTTCAAGCAGTTCTTTCGCATAGAGCAAATAATAATTGCGTGCGGTTGCGTTTATTTGCTGGTCGGCAATCTTTTCTAACGCCGCCGACTTTAGCTGCCGGTAAACCGGCTGTTCGCTGTC
>JBPCWG010000358.1:0-2736 GCA_051009705.1 Methyloligellaceae bacterium
CGCCACGACCGTTTCGCCATGTGCCGATTGCAACGTATCGTAGGTACCGGTTCCGATCCCGCCCATACCGACAACGACAATCGTTGCACTCCCTATGTCGTGCAAATTATCTTCATCAATGAGATGACTGCTCTGAAACCTTCTCCAAAACGGCCGGTTCTGTGCGTAAAGCTGCGGCGTAAACATGTTGATGATGGCTGCGATCGCAAAGGACAGCGACAGGGCGGTCGCCAGGACAATTAGCCAATAACTTTCAAGCCAGCCATTGGCAACACTTACAGCTGCAACGATCAATCCGAATTCACTGTAATTGGTCAGGTTCACGGATGCGCGCATAGACGTTCGCGCCCGGAGGTTAAATTTCGTCAGCAAAATGAAAAACAGCGCCGATTTAAGAAATACAAGTGGCGCAATTAACATTCCCAGTACAAATATTTCGGTTGTAATTTTTCCGGCCAATCCAATGGATAGAAAGAAACCCAGCAGAAACAGGTCCTTGAAACCAAGCATGGTTTTTGCCATTTCGTCGGACTTATGATGACCGGCAATCATCAGACCGGCGACCAAAGCCCCGAGATCGCCCTTCAGGCCTACGAGTTGAAAAACTTCTGCTCCGCCCAAGGCCAGCATCAATCCATAGAGAACAAGAAGTTCCCCATGACCCACGCGCCCTAGCAGGCGGTACAGGATCGGCTGTACGAGAAATATTAGAAGAACCAGCAGGGCCCAGGGTGATGGCCATTTGCCGTCGGAGAACGCCAGAAATATCACGGCTGCAATGTCCTGCACAATCAGTATGCCAATGGCAATTCGGCCATGCAGCGATGTCATTTCACCCCTGTCTTCAAGGACCTTCACAACATAGACAGTACTTGAGAAACTCAGGGCAAACGCGATCAGTGCGGCCTGGTAGATATCCAATCCGGAAAGGAAAGGCACGCCCGCAACCGCCAGCGCGTAGATGGCCAGGCCAAGGACCATGACGACAATTAACATATGCAAGCTGGTTACGGCCCAGACTTGTGGTTTTGCGAGAGTGCGTAAGTTGAGTTTCAGGCCGACGGTGAACAGAAGCAGAGTGATTCCAAGATCGGACAATTTCTCAAGCACTTCACCACTGACAATTCCATAGGCATTAAGCAGAAATCCCGTTGCAAGAAATCCGACCAGGGGCGGCAGTCCAACAGATCTTGAAATTAAGCCAAGTGCGAATGCGACGGATATCCAAACAACATCTCCAAGGGCGATGGCGATCCATTCAAATCTCATCACCGGATCCCCTCGTCATAAGAGATATTTGGGGCGTCTTGGTCATAATGTATTGCCGAAATGCAATGTGAGATGGCACACCGGCATCTCGCACATTGTAATTGGTAAATTGTCATATCGTATCGTTGCAAGTTTCCTGGCTTGCTGACCGGGTTGCATGGGCGCTGACGAAACTCTCTAGTGCGTTTCCATATTCAGGAAACTAAATCAGCCTAGTTTAGAATTTTCAAATCCGGTTTGATCCAAATCAAGCAGGCTGTCCACATTCCGTGGCCCGAAATTCCAATGCGGTGAATTCATTTCCCTCGCCCTGGCGGGTGGTCCGTTTTGCGGAATCGGAAAATCGCCAATGCCGGATATCCCCCGGAGCCTGGAAATAGGATCCGGGTTTCAATCGTCAATGGTCTGCCCGAAAGCAACATCATAGCCGTCGAGATCCTGGATGCCGAATTCCCGGCATCCATAAGGCTGATCACAAAGCTCATAGTCTATGGTCGCGCCCCTGCCAATTAATTCGCTGTACAGTGTCTCCACATCTTCGACCCAGAAATAGGCATTCCACAACTGATCAACGACCTTGTAGTGAGGCACGATATGCTAGGTGTCATCAACCTGCTTGAGCATGATACTACACCCGTCTCTGCTGACGATGCAGAAGGATTGGGGCTCACCCCAGAAACGCTCATAAGAGAAGCCCAGCTTATCTCTATAGTAGTTGGCGGATGCAACCACATCAGCAACCAGCAGTATAGGTGCCCCGGAAATTAGTCTTGCCGCCATTGTCTTCGTTCCTTGTCGAAATGTTGAGCCGGTTCAAAACGCTGAATGTGATTGGTCCGTTTATCAACTATCCGGCCAATGAACTCATAAATGGAATGTGTCCGGATCAGTTTCATAGTGCACAAAAACTGTGTCACTTATTCGTTCACCCGCATGTGCCGTCGTAAATCCGCCCGCAAAACTGGTGTGTCTTCAATGGGGTGCTGGACTTGATTCAGATCAATGTCTCACCCGGACCCATTTGTTCAAATAGCATGCGGCATTATAAACTGGAGAAATATTCATGGCTCAAACCTTGGATCTGCTTCGACAGGAACATCGTGAAATGCGCGTCCTGCTTGAAGCACTGGAACAACAGTTGGATCTGTTCGAACAGGCGGGAAATCCGGATTTTGAGCTTTTGTCGGAGATTGTAGACTATTTCAGAGGTGTACCCGATCTCTATCATCATCCGAAAGAAGATCTGATCTATTATTATATGACTCTCAGAGTGGCGGATAAGAACGATCTCAAGGTTGATCTACACTCTGAACATGACAGGGGTTCCGACCTCCTTAATAATTTTGCACGAAATCTGATGCGTGTGCTTCTGGGGGTTGAATTGCCCCGGGATGTTGTTGTGAAATCGGGGCGGGATTTTCTTGAGAATGAAAAACGCCATATGGATGCGGAAGAGAACGCCTTTTT
>JBPCWG010000359.1:0-18354 GCA_051009705.1 Methyloligellaceae bacterium
AGGTCTCAGGATCCTTTCCAGCAAGCCCAGCCCCCCCACCAGCAGAATATTCCGGTTCAGCAGCAATCTACAACCAGCAATTATTTGGCTTCGCAACTGGCAGGTCAAAGTCCGCAATCCCAGACGCAGGTGCCCACTGGGCATCAGCAACAACCCGCATCTTCATATAATGACCCGGGCCAACACAATCCGTCCCAGTTCGAACAGAATCTATTAGGCCATGATAACAGTTATGGTGCGGGCTCAGGTCAATTGAACAATTATTCCCAGAGTGCCGGACATGAAATGTCCCGGGAAACCGGATTTACGGAGTCGCACCAATCACCAATCTCAGCTTCGGATAGTTATCAAACGGGTTCGGGTCTGCAGTCCCGGAACCAGGATCCGCAATTGGACTATCCCTATCGTGATACTTCACTCCCCAGCAATTCACCGTTCCAGAACCGTCAGGAAGACCAGAGCTCATTTGGCCATCCGGAACAGGGTCGTGATTTCGGGGCGCAATTACCCGCTCCTTCGCTACCCTACACCGAGCCTTTTCAGGACCAGCAATCCACCGATAATTTCGGTTTGGACAATCAGTTTGGCACGCAGGCGCAAGATGACTATCGGGACCCGTATGCGGAACAGCCGCTACATGCGGATGCCTACGGCGAACCTCAGGATTCCATGGATGCGAGTTATTACGAGGGCGAGTACGCACTTGACAATTACCGGGGTGATCCGCCGCCACGACCGCGTCGGGGACTGTTTCTGGGTACGGCTGCAATTACCGTAATTTTGTTTGGCGGTGGTGCCGCTTATGCTGTCAAAAACGGAATGGTAACCATGCCTTTCGGTGACAGCCTGAGTGGGGATACACCTTTGGTTCGCGCCAGTTCCAAACCGGTGAAGGAAAAACCGACGGAACCGAGCGGGAGGGAGTTTGCCAACAAGAACAAGGCTATTTATGACCGTCTGCAGAACACGGATGGTTTAGGCAGAAATAGTGAGCGGCTTGTTTCACGCCAGGAAGATGTTCTGGAAACGACGACATCGACCGCTGGTATTTCGATTGCTGGCGGTGGTGTCGGTCTCGGTCAGCAACCCGGTCGACCTGCCAGTTTACGTGGTGCTGTAAACAATTCTGCGGAGCGCACCGGCTCAACCGGTATTACTGATCCAACCAAGCCTTCAGGACCCAGAAAGGTACGGACCCTTATCGTTCGGCCCGATGGCACAATTCTGAAACCGGCCAAACCAACTTCAGCATCCGCGTCGGATAAAGACATCAACACCGGTCTCACCGGATTGAGCATTTCCAACCTGCCAAACTCATCGCCACCGAAATCCGTTCAGCAGGTCAAGGTGGCCCAGGCGGGTTCAACTCAGACAGTCAGCAAGAAACCGGCGATTTCCGCTTCTCTACCAGCGCGCAAATCAACGTCTACGGGCACGGCAAGTAGCAACAAAGCCGCAGCTGCAGGTCAGAGACTAGCCTCACTGGATCCAAAGCCTGCCGTCGTCCAGCCAAAGGTTAAGAAAGCTGCACCGGCCGCCGCCAAGAACGAAAAATTCGCCATTCAGGTTGCCTCGAATAAGAGCCAGACGGATGCCCTGGCAACATTTGCAACGATGCAGCAAAAATATTCCTCGATACTTGGCAGCCTCAGTCCGCGGATTGAAAAGGTGAATTTGGGAACACGGGGAACCTGGTATCGGCTGCAGATTGGCTCGGTGACTTCCAAGGACGCCGCACGCCGCCTGTGTCTGCAACTCAAGAATGCCGGGCTGAAGAGCGGTTGTATAATCCGAAAAATCTGACAAGGTTTCTGCGCGACAGACCTTCCGCATGAAGTTTTCTGGGCTGAGCAGAGGTGGATCCCGGAATGCCTCCAAAGGCTTTCATATGTGGTTTATCCGGAACGGAACTGACACCGGATGAATTCGACTTCCTCCGGGGTATGAAACCCGGCGGGATCATATTGTTTGCCCGGAATTGCCAAACCCAAAGGCAGGTCAGGGCCCTGACTTCAGCCATATTTGATGCTCTTGAGGATCAAAACGCGCTTATACTCATCGACCAGGAAGGGGGGCGTGTGCAACGTATGGCGCCGCCTGAATGGAAAAAATTTCCATCTGCGGCTCAATTTACCAAATTCTACAAGAACGACCCAGATAGAGGGGAGAGTACGCTGCGGACCTGCTATGGCTGGTTGGCGCAGGGACTGAGAAAGCATGGCATCAATGTGAATTGTGCCCCCGTCCTTGATGTCCCACAGGAAGAGGCGCATCCGATTATTGGTGATCGCGCTTATGGCAACAACCCTGGCGATGTCATAAGGCTGGGCCGGCTGGTTGCCGAGGCTCATTTGGAAAATGGTGTCGTTCCGATCATGAAACATATTCCCGGTCATGGCCGTGCACTCGTCGACAGCCATGAAGAATTACCCGATGTATCTTCAAGTCCTGACGAGCTGGAAAACTGGGATTTCGTGCCGTTTCGTGCCATGTCAAATCTCCCGGCGGCGATGACCAGCCATGTACGTTATATTTGTTATGACCGCACCCAGCCCGGAAGTTCGTCGGTTGAGCTTATCCACCAGGTTATCCGTTCCCAAATTGGCTTTGACGGCTTGCTTATCAGTGATGATATCGGCATGAAAGCACTCAAAGGCACACCCTCCGAGCGTATGATGAGTGTGCTGTCCGCCGGTTGTGATATGGGGCTTCATTGCAATGGCGACCTGCAAGAAATGAGGTCGATTGCGGACGCGGTGCCGTCACTGGAAGGCGCAGCGCTATCCCGTTATCGAGCCATTCAAAAGATAATTCGGACATCGAACGAGAAAACCGAGATTATTCAGGGAGATACAATCCACCGGTTGCTGGATGAAGTCTTCTCATTGACCGACTGAATCATTTAAACTAGGAAATTACAGCAATGAAATCGACCCATTGCCTTTATGCTGGATCGCTCGTTAATTTGCATTTGTGACGTCGAGCATGAGAACATTTCGAGGATGAGAACATTTCGAGGATGAGAACATTTCGAGGATGAGAACATAGTGACTGGTCCCACTGAAAAGCAGTCTCCCGATGCGCCGTCTTCGGAAAACGGATCGAGCGCTTCCGAATCCCAATTTGAAGAAGATGTTTTGTCGGAATTTGAGGATGATGAAGGAGGGTGGGTTGTTGATATCGTCGGATATGAAGGCCCCCTTGACTTGCTGCTGAGCCTGGCGCGGGAGCAAAAAGTCGATCTGACAAAAATTTCCATTCTCGAACTGGCCCAGCAATATCTGGATTTCATTTTCAAGGCGCGCCAGTTACAGCTCGAAATAGCCGCAGATTATCTGGTCATGGCAGCCTGGTTGGCCTATCTGAAATCCTGCCTGCTGCTTCCGAAAGAAGTGGATGAAGAAGAAAATCCCGATGCGGCCATGATGGCAGCCATGCTGGCCCACAGGTTGAAGCGGCTCGATGCCATGCGCGAGGCCGGGGCCAAACTCATGTCGCGAAATCACCTGGGAAGGGATATATTCGCGCGCGGAGAACCTGAAGGCGTTCGTCTTGTGACTTCCACACAATATCAGGCTGAGGTTTTTGATTTGCTCAATGCCTATGCGCGAGAACGGGAGCGCACGATGGTTCAGACAGTCAAGATGAAACCGCGACGTGTCTGGTCCATTAGGGATGCAAGAAAAAGGCTGGAACGAATGATCGGTGTGAAGATTGACTGGCAGCCGGTCATGGCCGTTCTCAACAAAATGTTCGGAGACATCGGAAAAAGCTCCGAAGATGTCCGCTCCTTGAAAGCCAGTACGTTCACGGCAACCCTGGAGATGGCCCGTGAAGGTCACATAGAGTTAAAGCAGTCGGAAGCGTTTGCACCAATATTCGTTCGCCAGGTCAAACCTGTTTAGTCTTGATCTCTAACCCGGATTGGGGAAGTCGTGATGAAAACCAATAATTCGAGCAAAGCTAACAGGGCCGCCGGTAAAGAACCGACCGGGAAGTGTTCTTCCGGTACGAAGGAAGAGAGCTTGCGGATTCTGGAAGCTCTTTTGTTTGCGGCAACCGAGCCCCTGAACACGGCGACACTTGCAGAGCATTTGCCTGAAGACAGTGATCTCGATGAACTTCTTCAGTCTTTGCAGGAATCCTACCACGACAAAGGTGTGAATCTCGTTCGCGTGTCAGGTCGATGGGCTTTTCGCACGGCTGAAGACCTCTCATACCTGTTGGAAAAATATAGGGTGCAGCAAAGAAAACTCTCGAAAGCAGCTTTGGAAACCCTTGCGATTATTGCCTATCACCAACCCGTCACGCGGGCTGAAATTGAAGATATCCGGGGTGTCTCGACTTCCAAGGGGACAATCGATGTCCTTATGGAAACCGGCTGGATCCGGCCCAGAGGCCGGCGTCGTGTTCCCGGGCGGCCGCTGACCTACGGAACCAATGACGCCTTTCTTGACCATTTCGGATTTGATTCCATCAAGGATCTGCCGGGGATCAAGGAACTCAGAGATGCGGGACTGCTGGAAGGTGCCATCCCTTCGGATTTCGCCATACCCAAGCCGGACGACTCCGAAGAACTGCAAGATACGGAAGATCCCCTGGAAGATCCCCAGGATGAATTGTTTGAATTCGATCCCGAAGATTCCAATGAAAAATCGGTTGTTCATTCCTTCGAGGACCCAACTGCTGATGAAGAAGCCTCCGAAGCCCCGAATGTTGAAAACGATGGGATTGCAGAACCCCTGAAAAAATTCGGAACATAAAAATATTCCGGAACAAAAAAGAATCGGGAACTTGAAGGGGGACCGGTCAATTGATAGCATTTACATTAATTCCCCTATTAGCTCATTGAAACAAGTTTGTTGCTGATATAAAGCTTGGCGGGACAAATGGTTTAGAGTTTCGCTTTTGAACGATCAAATTTCATCTGAAAAAATGGCACGAGAGAACAGTGAGCCCGGAGAACTGCTCTCCTGGGGCCAGAGAGGCACAGCAACCGCAACCATTGCCGCGGGTGTATTTTTTGATGGCTTGGTTAAGAACTTCGGTGATGTCAGAGCTGTAGATTATTTCAGTCTGGATATAAATCCGGGAGAGATTGTCTGTATTCTCGGGCCTTCCGGATGTGGTAAAACGACACTTCTGAGATTGGCCGCCGGGATTGAGGTGCCGGACCAGGGCTCTATAAAATTCAATAATCTTGTTGTCACCGACGAGAACAGTTTTATCCCTCCGGAGCAGAGAAACGTCGGGCTCATATTCCAGGATTTTGCCTTGTTTCCGCATTTGACAATTCTTGAAAATGTCGCCTTCGGTCTGATTTCACTCGATAAGAAAACGGCACATCAGGTGGCGCGCCTGGCTCTTAAAAGAGTGGGGCTGGAGGAATTGACCCACCGCTATCCGCATAATTTGTCGGGCGGTCAGCAGCAACGGGTGGCTCTGGCGCGTTCCATAGCTCCACGGCCTTCGATCCTGCTCATGGATGAGCCTTTTTCGGGCCTGGATTCCCGGCTGCGAGATGTTATTCGCGAAGAAACCCTGGCAGTGCTGCGTGAAACACGCTCGACCTGTCTTATCGTCACCCACGATGCGGAAGAAGCGATGCGTATGGGGGACCGGATTGTCGTTATGCACGACGGAAAACTCGTCCAGGTTGGAACGAGCGAAGAAATTTATAGAAACCCGATAAATTTGTTTGTTGCCCGTATATTTTCGGAAATCAACGAAATCCGCTGCAATATCACTAACGGATCTTTTCAATCTCCGTTTGGCATCTATCAATTCGAAGGTGAGACCGCAGCAACAAGTGGTTTGCTGTGTGTCCGGCACCGGGGTGTGCAGATTGTGCCCGCAGGTCAGGGGACGCCAGGCAAAGTCATACAACGTAAATTTCTCGGTGATGCCGCCTTTATCGAGCTTGCCTTTCAGGAACTGGAACAGTCCCTGCTCGCGCGGATCAGAGAAAGTGAGGCTCCCGAAGTCGGCAGTGAGGTGGGGGTCGAAATTGACCGCAATGAAATTTTACTCTTTCCCGATGCCGTCGCTGATGCGGCGCAATAATTAAATTATGTTAATGTCGTTGGAATATCCGAAATTCACTTGATTTTTGGCGCAATAATAACGATTTAAACCTTGTTGGAGACATATTGCGCGATTGCTTGCGACCGGACATAGTTTCTGCGATAGTGAATTTAATCTTATGAATTTGAAAGGAGATCGCCATCAATGATGCCAGGATGGACTCAGATCTTAATAGTTGTCGTACTTCTCGTGCTTCTCTTTGGACGCGGTAAAATTTCCGATCTCATGGGCGATGTCGCCAAGGGGATTAAGAGTTTCAAAAAGGGGATTGCCGAAGACGATACCAAGGATGAACCGGTTAAGACGATAAATCACGATGAAACAGCGGATACTGTCGAGTCGACGAAATCCGCTGCCCAAGAAAAATCCGGCACGAGCTAAGTGCCGTAGGCGAACCACAGTCTGATCATGGTCGACTGTAGAGCCGCGAGCTCCGGAATGGAGCTACCAGATCGAAATACTTCCATGACGAGCGAGAAATGCTGGACATAGGCTGGAGTGAAATTCTCATAATTGCTGTTGTGGCGATCCTCGTTGTTGGTCCCAAAGATCTTCCGCGGCTATTGCGACAAATTGGGAATTTTGTCGGAAAAATCAAACGAACGGCTAACGAGTTCAAGAACCAGTTTGACGATGCCATTCGTGACTCCGAGCTTGACGAACTTAAATCGGAGGTCAGCGACCTGAACCCGCTGACCGATATTCGTGACGAGCTGGAAAACTCGATCAGCAGTGATGATATTTTTGAAATGGAAGATATCGATCTGGATGTCGAAGATCCGCCGGACGCGACCAAACCCGAGCGTGAACAACAGGTGACAAAGGAAAATAAAGAGCCATCAGCAGATCGTGATCTCCAGAAAACGCAATCTGATGCTGCCGAGGGCGATGTTTCGGATGCTCAGAAAACTCCTGCCGACCAGCCTGAAGAACCCAGTGTAACTGTTGCAAATCGTGGAGCTTGAGCCCGATGACCGATGAAGTCGAAAAAGACTCAATCGAGGCGAGCAAAGCACCTTTGCTCGATCATCTGATCGAACTGCGACAGAGGTTATTGTGGTCTGTCGTTGCGGTTTTCGTGTGTTTTATCGCCTGCTTCATATTTGCCACCGACATTTACAACATTTGCTGCACCCCTACCGGTTAGCCGTCGGTGATGACATCCCCATTGAAATGCAGTTCACCGCCCCCCAGGAGTTTTTCTTTACCAAACTCAAACTGGCCCTGTTCGGCGCCATTTTTATTGCTTTTCCGGTGATCGCCTCGCAGGTCTATATGTTTGTGGCCCCCGGCCTTTACAAAAACGAGAAGAAGGCATTTCTGCCTTATCTTGCCGCGACTCCAATTCTTTTTCTAATAGGCGGACTGGTTGTTTATTACATCGTGATGCCCCTTGCTATGCAGTTCTTTTTGTCTATGCAGCAAACGGGATCGGATGAAAATATTTCCATTCAGCTCAATGCCAAGGTGAGCGAATATCTGGGATTGATTATGACCCTCATCCTTGGATTCGGGATCTGCTTTCAGTTGCCGGTTGTCCTTACTTTGCTTGCACGGGTCGGGTTTACATCGGCTGAGGGTTTGAGAAGCAAAAGGAAATATGCCGTTGTCGGGGTCTTTGCTGCGGCGGCTTTTCTGACACCGCCGGATCCCATAAGTCAGCTGGGGTTGGCTTTGCCGACTTTACTGCTTTACGAGTTGTCAATTTATGCCGTCCAGTTTGTAGAAAAAAAACAAGAAAAGACGGAAAGTGAATCTGAACTGGGGTCGGATGAAGGAACCGGTGAGCCGGCCTGATCGGGGACTTTTCCCACAACACGCAGCCAGAACTGGACGCCGGGTATCCCGCGTCCTATAGAAGAGGCGTTTTAGGCTATCATGTCGGACGGTAGAGAATTGTGTGGAACTCCGGTCGGCGCAACGGGACTTTCGAAGTTTGATTAAGACAATTTAGGCGGCTAAAGATTTAGAGGATCGTGCGGTGTTAGATATTAGATGGATCCGGGAAAATCCGGAAGAATTTGACCAGGCCCTCGCAAAACGGGGAGTGGCGCCTCTTTCTTCAGAGATTCTGGCTCTTGATAAATCCTGGCGTGACTGTGTCAGCCGATTGCAGGGGGCTCAGACTCAGCGCAATGCGCTGTCCAAAGACATCGGCAAAGCCAAGGCTTCCGGTGACAATGAGACAGCGGATGGCTTGATCAGCAAAGTCGCAGACTTGAAAATACAAATTCAGAATGACGAGGAAGAGGAACGAGAGAAGTCAACCCGTCTCAATGAACAACTGGCTGAAATTCCCAATATCCCATTTGACGATGTGCCGGAAGGAGAAGATGAGACCGCGAATATTTTGCTGCGCCAATGGGGGGAGAAACCCGAGTTCTCGTTCGCCCCGAAGCAGCATTTTGAGATTGGCGATGGTTTGGGTCTCATGGATTTTGAAACCGCTGCGAAATTGTCCGGCGCCCGTTTCGTTGTCCTGAAGGGAGAATTCGCCCGTCTGGAGCGAGCGCTCGCTGCATTTATGCTGGATATTCATACAAAGGAATTCGGGTACCAGGAGATCATTCCGCCATTTCTCGTACGCGATGAAGTTATGTTCGGAACGGCCCAGCTTCCAAAGTTCGCCGACGATCAGTTCAGAACCGAGGACGGCCTTTGGCTGATACCGACAGCGGAGGTGCCGCTGACCAATCTCGTCCGGGAGTCCATAACGGAAGAGTCGGAACTTCCCTTGCGCTTCACCGCCTACACGCCCTGTTTCCGGCTTGAAGCTGGCGCTGCCGGTAAGGATACTCGAGGCATGATCCGCCAGCATCAGTTTTCCAAGGTTGAGATGGTGAGCCTGGTTCATCCGGATCAAGCGATCGAGGAACATGAGCGCATGACATCGTGTGCGGAGGAAGTTCTTAAACGTCTCAATCTTGCCTATCAGCTTGTCGTTCTTTCAACCGGAGATATGGGCTTTGGCGCCAGCAAGACATATGATCTGGAAGTCTGGCTACCGGGCCAGGACCAATATCGCGAAATTTCAAGTTGTTCGGTTTGCGGAGATTTTCAGGCTCGCCGCATGAATGCCAGGTTCCGGCGGGAAGGATCAAAGGATCTGGAATTTCTCCACAGCTTGAACGGCAGCGGATTGGCAGTGGGACGAACGCTCATTGCAGTTTTAGAAAACTATCAGCGGGAAGATGGAGGAATTAATATTCCTGTCGCGCTGCAACCCTATCTTGGCGGACAACAATCAATAGATCCCGTCTAGCGAGACCTGACCATGCGCATTTTGCTGACCAATGATGATGGTGTAGAAGCACCGGGGCTTGATGTCCTGGTGAAGATTGCATCTGAAATTTCAGACGATATCTGGGTTGTGGCGCCTGAAACAGATCAAAGCGGTGCTTCCCATTCCCTGACCCTCAATGAACCCCTGCGATTGCGTCAGCTCGGGGAGCGCACATATGCAATCAAAGGCACACCCACAGACTGTGTCATCATGGGGTTGCGACATATATTGCAGGATGGTCCGCCGGATCTTGTCTTGTCAGGCGTTAACCGTGGACAGAACATGGCTGACGACGTTACTTATTCCGGCACAATCGCCGGGGCCATGGAAGGTATGCTGCTCGGTATTCCATCCATTGCGCTTAGCCTTGCGATCAATATGAAAACGCGTCCGTCGATTCGCTGGGAAACGCCCATGACCCATGGTGCGGATGTCGTAAAAAAACTGCTGGACAAAGGCTGGCCCGAGGACGTTGTTATCAATGTTAATTTTCCCGACATTGAACCGGAGAACATCAAGGAAACGGTTATCACCCGGCAGGGAAAACGGGACCCGGGCCTGCTGCGCATCGAAGACCGGATGGATACACGAGGAAATCCCTATTACTGGATCGGTTTTAACCGTTCCCTGTCCACGCCGGATGAGGGCACTGACCTTTGGGCGGTTTATTCCGGGCGTATTTCGGTTACTCCGCTGTACCTGGATCTGACGCATTTCGAGGCCATGAAATCTCTTTCTGAAAATTTTGCAGCGGAATGAAATTGTTCATGGCTGGCTGCACATCACGCCATTGCTGAAGTGTATTTCGATATCGGATGATGCGGGATTTACGGTACAATATTCAGCAATTGTTTGCGTCTGCCCGACAATGTTGTGACCTTTGATGTTATGCGCCTCATTTAAATTGATGAATGAGTTTAAGAAAATTCCGGAGAATATGTTGCCGTCCAATTCCATATCGCCAGCCATCGACAGGTCAATTCCAAACATACCAGTTCCATGAATTACATTGTTGATCATAAACAATTGTGAATCTTGCTCGGATTTAATGGCACTTTCAGCAGCATTCGATATTGAGTTATCTCTCAGATAGATGTCGAAATTGCCGCCAAAAAAACCAATATCGCCCACATGAATTCCCTTCAACACATCTTCGATATCATTGTTAGAGACTTCGATATTGTGACTACCTCTGGCTATGCGAATGCCGGTATTTGCCACACCGTTGATCTTGTTCCCTGTAATGAAACCATCCAACGTTTCTAAAAGAATTATGGCTATAAAACTGGTGTCGAGAAAATAGTTGTTTGAAATCGTAAAATTACTGAGATAATCGCCTATCACAGATGTTGATGTGTACTCGAACAAATTATCGCTGATGAAAATATTATTGCTTGCAAAAGTGTACACTCCAGTACTTAAACCTGAAAATATATTATTCCGGATATACACGTAGGATACGTATTGGCCATATATGCCCGTAGTGAAACGGGAATCTGTACTGCCGGAAATATGTAAATTTGATATATGTGTTCGAGAAGAGGTTCCGATGAGGGAGTCGAGTTTCATGATCAATTTAGGTTGCGAACCGGGAATTCTGAATAATTGCTCCTGTCCCGATTCTTGCCCTCGAACAGAAAAGCTGCCACCGCTGCCGACAAGTGTTTGCCGTGTTCCCAAAGTGAGACTGGATCCGGGTGCAAAATCGATCGATCCCTTCCCACCTTCCAGGATTATGAGTGTATTCGGACCAAGTGCAATGGCATTTGCAAGTGATTCATAGTCATCGGCTCGCACAACCCGATCGAAGGAGACATCGGTAAATACGTCTTCAACAGATTCTCTGCTGTGAGTTTTGGAAGAAATATAGGATTTCTCTTTGCGCTGTACGGCCTCGATCATGCGCTGCTCCTGCCGTGAAAGAGATTTGCTCTCCATGTATCCTGTCCCTGATTCGTTCAGGGGAATTCGGACACGCAAAGATAGCTCTTTCTGTTTCTCCCTCAGATTGTCTTTGAGAAATTCTGCGCTGACCGTCAGATCTGCACCGGGCAGTAAGTCAGGTAAAAAATCCTTGAACCTCACTTCCGTTCGCGCTTTGAACCCGTACACGGGATCATCGATATCTGCATGGTTGAACACATGCCCTCCTCCGTAGACACGCAGATCCGTCTTTGATTCATCCCAGGCGGGATCAAAAATCTCTGTTGGAATCCGCCAGCCAATTTCGAATTCACCGCCTTTGAGGGCGAATTCGTCAATTTGCGCCATGTAAATTTCCGAGTTTCCGATGAACACTTTGTAGGGGTCTGGACCGATTTGCTTCATATCGACCGGAAGATAACCATTGATCCGGATGTCCCAATTCGGATGAAGCAGTTCTATACCGGCAAGTGCCTCATAAAATTCTGCTCCCAACTCACTCTCTGTGGAAGCAATTCCGATCAACCCGCCAAAATTCCATTCTCCTTGGAGCATGTGCCGAAGTCCAATTGCTAAGTTGTAGTTAGCTTCTGTCGCATCAAAAATACGTCCTCGCCAGTCAACAAAGAGCAGTGATCGGGAACTCTGGAGGCGGGGTGCAAAAAGGGAAATGTCGGCATCCAGCTCTCCAAAACTTTCCATGGTTCCACCCATTTCCCACCACGCCGACCATTTATCTTTGAGTTCGGGATTCTGGCGTGTGGTTTGTCCCAGAACGTTGATCGTCGACAGCAGAAACCAGCAAACGAATATGAGTGTTCGGTGAAAGAATTTGAACTGAACAGGGGGTCGATTGGAATTAAATAGATTTGGAATATTCAGCATCAACGGAATCTCGAATAATATATATTGAATATAAATATTTTAATATTTGTGATGATTAAGTAATTATTATTTGATTATTCATTGCTTTTCAATTAAACAAGAAATATTAAAATATTTATATTCAATATATATATTCGAATAAATTCTCACACCTTGCTGTTGTTTGAGCTGATTTCGTGACGGAAATTGAACCCGTCAAGCTTCGCACAACAATCATCGGACGCTGATAGCAAAGGAATCCGAAGATTGGCGGACCATTGTTTGCGACCCAGCAAGCCTTCTACTTCTCGCCACATATTCGACAAAGCATGGACATTAACGATCTGTTTACTCTTTTACGTCTTATTAGGGGTAAGTATTTACTATTGTATTGGTGAGTAGAGTGATGCGTAGAAAAAGTTTTGGGACTCGACCGAGTCGTTTGTTTTCCATTGGCATTATAGCTCTGACAGCCGGTTTACTGGCTGGGTGCTCCTCGACCATGACCCGGTTCAATTTTCCGGTATTTGGATTGAGTGAAACCAAAGATCAGAGCCAGCCCACGGCAGCATATGCCAGCTCTTCACAAAATTATGCGCAGTCTGATTATAACTCAGGATCCGCACGTCCCTATTCCGGCAACTATCAACCTGTTGATCGGTCCGCTTATGTATCGAGTCGCCCACTGGAACCGGTTCAGCAAAATTATGGAAACTCCGGCGGGTACAGGGGAAACGGTTTCGGTCCTGGGCAGGTGTCTTCGATCAAATCTGATAACCTAAGGCAGCCTTCCTACACGCCCTCGTCAAATAATCAACCGTCTTACCGGGTTGCGGCAAATGTGGATCGTGGAGAGGAATCTTACGCACTTGATGAAAACCGCGAGGTTACAGTTCGCCCCGGAGATACTCTTTACAGCCTTTCCCGCCGCTACCAGGTCTCAGTCCCTGATATCAAATCAACCAATCGGCTGAGCGGCAACAACATTCGTGTTGGTCAGGTGCTTCGAATTCCCGGAGCCGGCGATGCGAGTGGCAATATCTACAAAGTTCAGAGCGGTGATACGATTTATTCCATTGCCAAGAATTTCGGGGTCTCTCATACCCAGCTTTCAGAACATAATCGCATATCGCGACCGGATCATCTGAGAATAGGCCAGATTATCAAACTTCCCGATGGCGCTCGCAGTTCAAATGTCGTGGCCGACAAGGCCCGGTATACAGGTCCTACGGTGAAGTCGGTCACAACCCGGCATATTCCCGTTGATTCGACACGCAACAGACGCGACAATACCCGTGTGGCCTCTTTGCAAAGGGATCGGATTCCCACTTCATCGAGAAATTCAAACCAGGCACTGCCACGTCAAAAGAATACGAAAGTTGCCAGTGTCGGAAAAATTTCGAAACCCGTCGCGCGATCGAATACCAAATTCCGCTGGCCCGTAAATGGACGGATTATTTCAAAATTCGGACCGAAATCCAGCGGCTCTCACAATGACGGCATCAATCTCGCTGTGCCTATGGGAACATCGGTGAAAGCCGCTGAAAACGGTGTCGTCGCCTATGCCGGCAACGAATTGAAGGGGTACGGAAATCTCATTCTTGTCCGTCATTCCGACAATTGGGTCTCTGCTTATGCCCACAATCGGGACCTGCTGGTCAAACGTGGGGACAAGGTCAAGCGTGGCCAGATAATCGCAAAAGCGGGTAAAAGCGGCACGGTGAATCAGCCTCAGGTTCATTTTGAACTCAGAAAAGGTTCGCGACCGGTCGATCCCCTTAAATACATGGAATCCCTCTGAGCCGACTCTTTCCCTTCGAGCTGACACTTATAGTGACGAAGATTTAGAGAGGGGGCTCTATACGGGGAGATGTTGTCCCAGGCGACCGGCGAGATCCTGAATGTATTGCCATGCCACCCGGCCCGACCGCCCGCCCCGGGTCACGGACCATTCCAGAGCTTCTGCTTTCAGTTCCTCATCTTCAATTTTCAGCCCGAAATGCTGAACATAAGCCTGTACCATGGCCAGATAATCGTCCTGAGTGCAGTTGTGGAAACCGATCCATAGCCCGAATCTGTCCGAAAGAGATACTTTTTCTTCCACGGCCTCTGACGGATTGATCGCAGTCGACCGTTCGTTTTCCATCATATCGCGGGGAAGCAGATGGCGCCGGTTAGACGTGGCATAAAAAATCACATTTTGCGGACGCCCTTCGATGCCACCTTCAAGAACGGCCTTCAGGGATTTGTAAGACGTGTCATCGTGGTCGAAGGACAGATCGTCACAAAATACGATGAAGCGCATGGGTTGTTTACGCAAATGTGAGAGGCATTCCGGTAGTGAGCCGATATCTTCCCGGTGTATTTCGATGAGCCTAATATCAACCTTTGGATTTCCGCTGTCCGCATCAAATGTTTCATCAATCGTTTCCTGAGCATGGGCATGAACAGCCTTGACCAGGGAACTCTTACCCATTCCGCGGGCCCCCCACAGAAGGGCATTGTTGGCAGGAAAGCCGTTGGCAAACCGCACAGTGTTTTCAATCAGCAGAGTAATCTGCTGATCGATGCCCTGAAGCAGTTTCACAGGCAGACGATTGATTCTTTCGACGGGAATGAAGGATTCCGGGTCCGATTGCCAGATAAAGGCTTCCGCGGATTGGAAGTCAGGTATCGTTGTTGCCGGCGGAGCCATGCGTTCCAGAGCATTCACGGCCCGATTCCAGAGATCTGTAAGTGTACTTTCAATTTTCATGGGTGAACAATTTTCCTAAATCCGTAGGAGACCGCAGGCAGTTTTCGTCTGCCTGTGGAAGCGCCATTTCAGAAATATACGAATTTTGACCCCCATCAACGTGATTTTGATGGGACAAATCGAATTTGGTCTCATTTATTTGAAGGTTCGACAAGAAATTCAAGCTTTTTCGTCAGATTAGCGCTACAGACAGTTGCAAAGGATTGTAACGCCTTTATATTCGCGGCGGAATTCCTATTTGGGGTTTAATGAAGATTTCGACAAGCCCGAGCTTCTTAAGCCATAATTTCATCTCAACGGGAGAGATTTTGTATGTTCATAACTCCAGCCTATGCACAGGGGGCAGGCGGCAACGATTTTTTCATATCGCTTCTGCCGTTTATCGCAATTTTTGCGATTATGTATTTCCTGATCATCAGACCACAACAAAAACGGCTTAAGGATCATCGGGAAATGGTCTCTGCGGTGCGCAGGGGAGATACCGTTGTAACCGCCGGTGGTATTGTTGGAAAGGTCAACAAGGTCATCGACGATGCTGAAATTCAGGTCGAAATTGCCGAAGGTGTGCGCGTGAAACTGGTACGTGCGACAATCACCGAAGTTCGGGCCAAGGGTGAACCTGTTAAAGATACGGCCAAGAGTTGACAATCTTATTTGAAGAATTGCGCCTGCAATTTCTGATATTCGAGGATCCTGTGACCCATGCTTAATTTTTCGCGTTGGAAGATTATCACAATCATTGCCATATCCGTCATAGGACTGATTTATGCGGCACCCAATCTTTTCAGTGAAAAATCTCTGGAGAATGTCCCTAACTGGCTGCCCCACAAACAGGTCCATCTAGGCCTCGATCTCCAGGGCGGATCGCATCTGCTGCTGGAGATGAACAAGAACGAGCTGATTGCGGAATGGTTGGAAACCATCAGGGATGATGCGCGCAATGCCTTGCGCCGGGATCGCATAGGTTATACGGGATTGCGACCGACCCAGGACGGCGTCGTTCTGAGAATTCGAAAACCTGAAGATCAGGCAAAGGCGATTACGACCCTGAGGACGATCATTCAACCTCTCCAGGGATCCGTGTTTACCGGTACCGGCGGCGATGATCTGGAAATCAGCGAAGCAGGGCAGGGAAGCATTTCGATAAAGCCGACCAATCCTGCCCTGACCGAGAGAATCAACTCCGCCATCGGATCAACGATTGAAACGATTCGAAGACGTGTCGATGAATTAGGGACAACGGAACCGAATATTCAACGCCAGGGTCAGGCCCGGATTCTAGTACAGGTGCCAGGCTTTGACGACCCCCAGAAACTCAAGGAGCTCGTCGGTAAAACAGCGAAACTTACATTTCAGCTCGTCGAACCCTCAATGACGGCGGCTCAGGCGAAAGCGACCCGGTCACCACCCGGTACGGAAATATACCCGGCTTCCGACGAGGAGGGCATTGAATATCTGCTCAAGAAACGGGCGATTGTTTCCGGTGAGGATCTCGTTGACGCTCAACCCAGCTTTGATCAACGATCGAACGAACCGGTTGTCACGTTTCGTTTCAACTCATCAGGCGCGCGGCGCTTCGGCAAGGTGACACGGGACAATGTCGGTCGTCCGTTTGCCATCGTACTGGATCGGGAAGTGATTTCAGCCCCGGTCATTCAGGAACCGATCCTTGGTGGCACCGGGCAGATAAGCGGCAATTTTTCCGTCGAAGAAGCCAACAATTTGTCTATTTTGCTACGCTCCGGGGCCTTGCCAGCGTCCCTGGATATCATCGAAGAGCGGACTGTGGGGCCCAGCCTCGGAGCCGACTCCATCGCCGCCGGTAAGGTTGCCGCCGTACTTGGGCTTGTGGGCGTGATTGTCTTCGTCCTGTTTGCCTATGGTCACTTCGGAATTTTCGCCATAACAGCTTTGCTTATCAATATTGCGCTGATAATCGGTACATTATCGCTCTTGCAGGCAACGCTCACTCTGCCGGGTATTGCCGGAATCGTGTTGACAATCGGTATGGCGGTTGATGCCAACGTTCTGATATTTGAGCGGATACGCGAGGAGTTAAGAGCCGGGAAATCGGCCATTAATGCCATTTCCTCGGGTTATAGCCGGGCACTGGGAACCATTCTGGACGCCAATATCACGACATTTATTGCCGCATTTATTTTGTTCTGGCTGGGATCCGGCCCGATCCGTGGCTTTGCAGTTACCCTGTCCATTGGTATTCTGACCTCGGTTTTCACGGCCTTCACCGTAACCCGATTTATGGTGAGCCTTTGGTTGAGGTCGAAAAAAACGCGTGAAATTGTGGTTCCGATATAGGAGGAGAACTCGATCATGGTATTAAAGGGATTTGATTTCTTTCCCCACGGGACCCGGTATCCATTCATTAAATTCCGCAACGTGGCGATGATCGGCTCGGGTGTCCTGATCGTCGCTTCACTTGTTCTTTTCTTTGCAGCGGGATTAAATTTCGGGATTGATTTCAGGGGCGGGACGCTCGTGGAAATTCAATCACGTTCCGGTCCAGCAAACATTTCAGATTTAAGAAGTAAGATTGGCGGATTGGGGCTTGGTGATGTGCAGATCCAGGAATTTGGCGCTCCGACCGATGTTCTGATCCGGGTGGAAAGGCAGCCGGGTGGCGAAAAAGAGCAGCAGCAGGTTGTCGCGAAAATTCGTAGCGCCCTGGGAGACAGCGTCAATTATCGCCGAACAGAAGTTGTCGGGCCGACGGTTTCGGAAGAACTGAAGATCAATGGTACGATCGCCGTCTTGTCAGCTATGTTGGCAGTACTCATTTACATCTGGTTCCGGTTTGAATGGCAGTTCTCGGTTGGCGCGGTCGCCGCACTGACTCATGATGTGTTGCTGACGATCGGCGTCTTTTCGCTGTTGCAGCTGGAATTTAATCTATCGATCATTGCGGCCATTCTCACCATTGTTGGTTATTCGCTGAACGACACCGTTGTGGTCTACGACCGGATTCGAGAAAATTTGCGCAAATTCAAGAAAATGGATCTGGAAGAGCTTCTGAACCTGTCAATCAACGAAACCTTGTCGCGAACCATTCTGACATCGGTGACGACCTTGATTGCTCTCGGCGCCCTTTATGCGTTTGGCGGAGAAGTAATTCGTGGTTTCACATTTGCCATGATCTGGGGTGTCGTGGTCGGGACTTATTCCTCCATATTTATCGCTGCACCGCTTCTTCTCATGCTAGGCGTGAAACGGGACTGGTCGGGCTATGGTGGTGCGAAAGCCAAACAGACCCCCTGAGGATGTTCCAGTTCTTTTGAAAATTGATTCAAAAGAAGCATTAGGAATTCATTTGTGACGGAAGATGCTTTTTTTCCGGGCCAGGCTCCCATTGATGCTTATGGCAATGGTGGCTTTAGATTCGCTGATATGAGCCACCGCGGATCCCTGTTATGTTTGCCAAGCGGAATCC
>JBPCWG010000360.1:0-2503 GCA_051009705.1 Methyloligellaceae bacterium
ACGAGCAGGGATATCAGCAAAAGTCCTAAACAAAACCTGGTGGCAAATAATTTTTTCATAGAGACCAATCTTCAAATGTTTTTCGACGCTTGGAATAAAGATAGTCGAAAAATACCGTCCGATTGCAAATTTGTCGGTAAAGAAGTTACCCATTATCGGATCTGCTACCTGATCCCCAGGCATTTGTCAGACGTTGAAGCCCCCCAGGCTGGTTCCTCCACGGATCGTCAGCTTTCACCAAAAGAAACACTCGTAAAGTACTCGTATGGGACGATCTTCGGCCAAGTGCGGACACCCAGTCCTTAAGTGATAATGTGTTATAAGATCATAATCCATGTGGCGAAGCATTTTATCCGACTCTCAACTATCAAATTTCAATTGAAACGACTTTGCAGGGGAACATGAAATAATGAAAGGCATTCGAGTGATTGATATGACCAGCGTACTTTCTGGGCCTTTTTGTACATGGTTGTTGAGCACGATGGGGGCAGATGTGATCAAGGTTGAAAGCCCTGTCGGCGACATGGCGCGCACTTCACCACCGTTTGAAGACGATATCAGTCTTTACTTCGCCTCCCTCAATCGCAACAAACGCTCGATTGTACTGGATCTGAAATCGGATAAGGGCAAACTAACCTTGCACAAACTGATTGAAACCGCCGACGTGTTTGTTGAAAACATGCGCCCGGGTGTTCGTGATCGCCTGGGGTGTGGCGAAGCAGAGTTAACACGCTTGAATCCAAAACTGATTCAAGCGTCGATCAGTGGTTTTGGCCAGACTGGAAGTCTGTCGGACCGACCTGCCTACGATATTATCGTACAGGCCATGAGCGGTATGATGAGCATTAATGGCCCTATGGACGGACCCGGCATCAGAGTTGGTTTTTCGGTCGGCGATATTGCCGCGGGCTTGTTTGCCGCGCTTGGAATCATAGAGCGCCTGTACCGGCGAGACGTTGGAGGAGAAGAAAATTCTTCTCCGCTCGATGTTTCCATGCTGGCCTGTCAATGGGCCTGCCTGGAAAATGCCTTTGCGCGTTATCTGAATGCTGGCATCGTACCCGAACCTATCGGTTCCTGTCATCCGTCGATGACACCATTTGAGACTTACCCGACAGCAGATCGTGATATTGTGATCGCACTCGGTAGCGAAAAAGACTGGCCACGATTTTGCGCGGCTCTTGATCTGCCCGAACTAATAGAAGATCCAAGGTATAAAACAGACGAGGCAAGAATAAACAACAGAGAAAGCATGAATCTGGTCTTGAACAAAGTGCTAATTCAAAACAATGCGGATTACTGGCAGAAAAAATTACTCGATGTTTCAATCCCCTGCACGGTTATAGAAAATGTGAAAAGCATTGCAGATAGTGCACTGCCAGATGAATACAAAGCCTTCTCGTCGGTGAAATCCAGGTCCGGACGCGATATGCGATTCATTCGCAATCCTATTGCCGCCCGCAATTTTGCCGAAACCGCCGCACCTGCACTTGGCCAGCATACCGAAGAAATACTGGCCGAGATCGGCCTTGATTTTCATTGACCGAAGTTTTACCAGGATGACGGCAGTGAACGCAATTATTAATATGGAAATGGAAGTTTGGTTGCTATGTTGAACACGAAACCTTTACGTCTGCAAGACGGCTGGCCTGTCGCCAATCTTAATGAAGCCAATCTGGATGCCCAATCCATGTCAGGTCTTACACGATGGATTGGAGAAAACTACGAATATCATAAAACCCACGCTGTTCTGATTGCACACGCCGGCCATCTTGTCTACGAGGTATACCTGGAAGGTCAGGACTCACGATGGAACGAACCACTTGGGCACAGAAATTTTAATGTCGATTCGCTCCATGACCTCCAATCAGTCTCTAAAAGCGTGACCTCCTTGTTGCTGGGGCTAGCATTGCGTGGAGGCTATGAAAGGGCTTTGGTAACCCCTGTGACTGAATTCTTCAAAGACCAGGGCATTGCTTTTGGTGAGGGTGTTGAGAAAGTCACGCTACAGCATGTCTTAACCATGACGGCGGGATTTGAGTGGGACGTGGAGACATTCCCCTACGAAGATCCTCGGAATGACAATCACAAACTGTTCGAAAGCGAGCATGACCCCGTCGCATTTGTCCTCGGCCTTCGCGTGAAAGATAAACCGGGTACGGTGTGGAATTACAACAATGGACTAACCGAAGTCCTGGCTGCAATCATCGAACAGAAGACCGGCAAACGACTGGATGAATACGCTGCCGAAGCGCTTTTCGAGCCCCTCGGCATTACCAGCTTTGAATGGGTCGGCATATCGAACTGGATGCCCAATGATAGGCCAACCGCAGCGGGCGGATTGCGTATGCGGGCCCGAGACCTGGCCAAAATAGGCTCGCTTGTCCTGCACAATGGTGTATGGAATGGCAAACAAATCGTTTCACCGGAATGGATACGATTATCCAGCCGACGTCATGTGGCCGAGGTCGATCGCGGTATGCGCGGCGACTACGGTTACGGG
>JBPCWG010000361.1:0-2550 GCA_051009705.1 Methyloligellaceae bacterium
GCCAAAAAACCCGCACCCATGGATGTCCTCTTCGCGGCTTCGCAGATCCAGCAGAACTCGATCGTCAATGAGAAGCTCAGAACCCGGCAGCCTGAAATTCTCATACGCCCGCCTGTGGATCACATTCAGGTCCTGGCATTCTACAAGATCAAGGAAATCCTTGCCGAGGCAGCTCCTGTCAAAGACGAGCTCAAACGAAAACTGGAGAATTACTTCAAGGCCGCCGCGCCGCAAAAAAAGTCCTGATTAATGTCTTCGAGACCTCTTCGCCGATTTGCCCGTAAACCTCCGGAGCGTGATGACAGGTTGGCGACTGAAAAAACCGAGGCCCATTTTCCACAGCCCCACCCTTGAGATCCTCGGCTCCATAATAAAGGCGTGACAGGCGCGCGAAGGAAATTGCCGCCGCGCACATGGCACAGGGCTCAAGAGTCACATACAGGTCGCATCCCACCAGCCGTTCATTACCGAGCTTCTGGCAGGCTTCTCGTATCACCAGGATTTCCGCATGCGCCGTCGGATCCTTGAGGCCAATTGTGCGATTACCGGAAACAGCAAGCACCTGCCGGTCAGCGGACACAATCAGGGCACCGACGGGAATTTCACCCTGATCTGCAGCGTATCGAGCCGCTTCCAATGCTTGATCCATGTAGTTCACGATTGATCTCCACGAAAAAATCTCGAATTTCTTTATCCGGCAATTGTATCCAACCCTGGTGCGATGGTGATGCATCGGCTGTTCAGGTCTGTTATAGAAGCAAAGACTGGATTTATCCAACTCTTGCTAAGTGTCCCATAAGGCTTCCATGAAACAAGCAAAATCACCACCGGCCCCATCAGGAGAAGCCGCACGCCTGGCAAAGGTTATTGCCCGTTCCGGCCTGTGTTCCCGTCGCGAGGCCGAACGATGGATTCTCCAGCACAGGGTCGAAGTTAACGGCGAACTTGTCCTATCGCCCGCCTTGAATGTGACCGAAGCAGATAAGGTTGTTGTCGACGGATCGCCGCTTCCCAAGGCCCAGCCGGTGCGTCTCTGGCGGTATCATAAGGTAAAGGGCACAGTCGCGACAAATCGCGATCCCGAAGGGCGGACGACACTGTTTGAGACTTTGCCGTCAAATCTACCGCGGGTCATATCCGTCGGCCGTCTCGACATCAATACGGAAGGATTGCTGCTGCTCACTAATGACGGGGCACTTGCCCGCTATCTGGAACTCCCGGATACCGGCTGGATCCGGCGTTACAGGGTCCGGGCAAAGGGATCGGTGGAGAAGGATCAGCTCGCCGGCCTCAAGGACGGCATCACAATTGACGGCGTCGACTACGGCTCCGTCGTCGCAACCCTTGACAGACAACAGGGACAGAATGTCTGGCTGACCATGGGGATCAGGGAAGGACGCAACCGCGAGATCAAGAATATCGCTACCCATCTTGGGTTGCAGGTGAACCGGTTGATCCGTATATCCTTCGGTCCGTTTCAACTCGGAGACCTTAAGCCGGGAGACGCTGAAGAAGTCCATATGAAGGCACTTTCCGAACAGTTGGGGAAAAAGAAGTCACGCGAGCTTACCCTGGATACTGGTGCAAACCGGTCTACGGAATCGCCTTCGGCAGGAAAAAAATCTCAACCCCGTCCCCGCCTGGGACCGCGAAAGCCCCGGAAGAAATGAGAGTGATTGCCGGAAAATATCGGGGCCAGCGCCTTCACCAGCCCAGATCCGATGCCATCCGGCCGACCACGGACCGCAATCGGGAATCCCTGTTCAACATTTTGGAACATGGAGTCAAAGATATTGACTTCGAGGATATCCGTGTCCTGGACCTGTTCTCCGGCACCGGGGCACTTGGAATTGAAGCCTTGTCCCGGGGGGCCGGTTTCTGTTTGTTCGTAGACGACAACGCCGCCGCCCGCGCTCTAGTGCGCCAGAATATCGAAAAACTCAACCTCACCGGGATTACCAAAATTTTTCGCCGCAACGCGACACGGCTCGGCACTTCCGGTCGATTTGGTCAGTTCGACCTCATCTTTTGCGATCCGCCCTATGGACAGGACCTCGGTGTTCAGGCGATTGCATCCGCACTGGAAGGCGGATGGGTCCGAGCCGGCGCGATCTTGGTACTTGAGGAACAAAAGGATGCGGTTATCGAAGATATGCCGGGTCTCGATCTCATCGATCAGCGGATATTCGGCGAGACACAATACTTCATTTTCAGAAGTTCGTACGACGGTTAGTTTTGTCCTCAGAGAAACTGGGACAAACTTAATCCCAAATTGGTTAGGGCTCCGATAATTAGTGTGATCATCGTACAGGTCATACCGAAGACCCTGAATCCGATTTGCTCCTGTTCCTGGCTGACACCAAAGCCATGGGCGATACGTCCCGCAACCAGCAGGAATCCCATTATGTGAAGCACATAGACGGAACTATTCTGAATTTCTGCAAGCCCCATCAGGATAAGGGCAAGAGGAACATACTCCGTGAAATTTGCCTGTACCCGGCAACGGCGAAACAGTTCCCTGTCTCCAGCATCACCCAGGGCAATTCTGGC
>JBPCWG010000362.1:0-2776 GCA_051009705.1 Methyloligellaceae bacterium
AAGGATTATTCATGCCTTAAGGGGTTCTGTCCGAGTTTTGTCACTGTCCATGGCGGTGAGATCAACAAAAGCTCCGTCACCAATGAGTCATCCGGGCATAAAGAGTTTCAACTGCCCGACCTCCCGGAACCCAAACTCCCGGATCTGACTTCCGGTTCCTATGCCGTTGTTGTCACCGGTGTTGGCGGTACCGGTATCGTTACAATTGGACAGATCGTCGGTATGGCCGCGCACATCGAAAACAAGGGTGTCGGGGTCATCGATATGTCAGGTTTGGCGCAAAAGGCGGCCCTGTGGCGGTTCATGTCCGCGTTGCCCGGTCACCGGAAGAAATCAAAGCTATTCGCGCCTCCTTGGCCGGTGCCGATTGTATTGTCGGCGGTGATCTTGTTGTCACGGCCTCGACACAGACTTTGTCGACGGTGCAAAAGGGGCGGACAGCCATTGTCGCCAATTCCCACGAAACAATGACTGCTGATTTTACGAAAAATCCGGACTTCCAGTTGCCGACGGAGGACATGCGTTTGTCCCTGCAATCGCGTGCCGGTGCGGACCGAACCCATTTTATTGATGCTCAGGACTATGCCCTGATGCTCTTCCAGGATTCGATCCTCAGCAATATGTTTCTGCTCGGACATGCCAGTCAACTCGGTTACTTGCCGGTAAAACCGCAAGCGATTGTCGAAGCAATCGAGTTGAACGGGGTCGCGGTCGAGAAAAATACGGAAGCTTTTAACTGGGGGCGGTTCGCCGCATTTGACTTCGATACATTCAAAAATGTCATTCCGAAGAAAACAGAGATTGCATCCGTCCCCGCCGGCGCGCGAAGCTTTGACGACAAGGTCGCCCTGCGCGTTGAGGAACTAACTAAATTTCAGGATGCGGCTTATGCCCGGCGATTTTCCGAGGCCGTGAATGAAATTGGCCGGCTTGAGGAACGTGTGGCTCCGGGCCAAAGCAAGCTAAGAGAGGCCGTACTGGTCAGCTATCACAAGCTGCTGGCTTACAAGGACGAGTATGAAGTAGCCAGACTGTACACCGACGGCACCTTCAAGAAGCAACTCAAGCAACAGTTTGAGGGTGACTTCAGGATACAGTTTCATCTGGCACCGCCGGTCCTGGCAACAAAAGATCCAAACACAGGTCTGCCCCGGAAACGCACTTTCGGCGGATGGATGCTGCATTTGCTGAGAATTATCGCGGCTTTCAAATTTCTACGGGGAACGCGATTGGATCCATTTGGATATTCAGGGGAAAGGCGGATGGAGCGTCAACTGATCGAGGAATTCGAGCAGCAATTGCAGGTGATTGGCAACCGTCTCGATACATCCAACTATGCAATTGCCGTCGAGCTGGCCGAATTACCTCAGTCCATTCGCGGCTATGGACATGTCAAGGAAATTGCCATTGGGCAATTCAGGGAGAAAGCAGAAAATCTCCTTGCGACCCTGCGCACCGGCGAGAGGCAACAGGCCATAGCCGCCGAGTAAATCGGTGCCGCTGGAATATAATAATATCAAATGGATTGTAATTCGCCTCTGCAGTCACTAACTTGTGACGTTGTGCGATTAGCGCTCTACTTGCATTAATGATAGGCAAGCCGCGTGAAAGTTGGAACTGAAAGCCTGCCGGTCGACACGATAACCCAGAGCTGTTTTGTTTCGCAGACGCATCGAATATCGAAACAATCAATGAGCCGCGAGATGGACCGTGCAGGACACTGTACAAAGGGAACGAACTGTAACTTATTTGGAGGAAGAACATGGTATTACAAATTGGTGATGTGGCCCCGGATTTTGAAGCGGAAACAACTCAGGGCGAAATCAAATTTTACGACTGGCTGGGTGATTCTTGGTGCATTCTCTTTTCCCACCCCAAGGATTTCACACCGGTTTGCACGACAGAGCTCGGCTACATGGCAAAGCTCAAACCTGAATTCGATCGCCGGAATTGCAAGATTCTCGGGCTTAGTATTGATCCCGTCGACAACCATGCGGAATGGGCCAAAGACATTGAGAGTTCTCAAGGCTATGCACCCAACTATCCCATGGTCGGCGACAAGGATCTCGCCGTTGCCAAGGCTTATGGCATGATTCATCCGAATGCCAAGGATTCGTCCGAAGGCCGGACCGCGATGGACAATGCGACAGTCAGAAATGTATTTATTATCGGGCCTGACAAAAAGATCCGGCTGATCATCGCCTATCCCATGAGCACCGGTCGGAACTTCGACGAAGTATTGCGGGTTCTTGATTCCGTTCAGCTTACGGCTTCACACAAGGTTGCGACGCCTGTGAACTGGAAAGATGGCGAGGATGTCATTATCCTGCCGGCGGTTTCCGACGACGAAGCCAAGGAAACCTACCCGGACGGCTGGAAGTCTCCGGTGCCTTATATTCGGATTGTGCCGCAACCCGGAAAATAACAGAATTCCATAGTTTATTTGGCTGGAGCGGGATGATGTCCCGCTCCTTTTTTATTTGATCATATCCGTAAGGCTGGATTTGAATTTTTTCGTCTCTAAGAACAATCCGATTATTGATAATCGTTTCGCCTATATGGGGTGAATAAGAAAATATTTGTCGCAAATAGCGGAAATTAATAGAATTAAAAACCAAATTATTCCCCATATATTGCAATTAATAGAAAATAATTCTAAATTCACTCCAGATGCTCAATGCTGCCCTGGATTGAGCTGCGTAATTTCTGTCGTTGGCATTTGATCCATAAAACGCGAGAGCCACCGGGTTTGAAAATGAAATATTTTCCTGTCTAT
>JBPCWG010000363.1:0-4537 GCA_051009705.1 Methyloligellaceae bacterium
CTATGCCAGTTCAAGTTGCACTTCGAGCATTTCTATTCTCTTTAGCAGAGCATCTTCATGAGATGAATGCCATTTCAACATTGTTTCATCTTGGGCGTTAACTATCTCAAGCAAACGCTGTTGCCAAAGAAACATTGCTCGTTTCAGTTCCATCTGACGATTTGCATCTGGATAGTGCCTTCCACGTGTTGACGCATCTGAATGATGCAGAACCATGTCGATGACATATGGTGGCGTGCCCATCTTTCCCAGATTATCGGATATTGCTCGCCGCATATCATGTGGTGTTAGATCGGTAATACCCAGTCTTTTTGTAATTTTCTGCATTCGGCGCGTGATGCTATTGGGATCGATATGCCCATACTTCGTTTGCTTAGCGCGTCCTGGAAAAACAAAGTCTTCGTGATCGGATATATCTGCAATATCTTGAATAAGAGCGGCAACCACTCTCCCCAATGGAAGCTGAAGTGATTTGCCGCTCTTCGTTCTTGAGATTATGCGATTATCTACAGATCTTCTCCCTGGGACATTCAAAATCGGCTTGTCGCTCATAAGACTGGTTAATTCAGACTTTTTCAATCCAGCGACCGTGCCCCTTCTAAGCCCCGTTAGCATGATTATCTTGATGGCTATATCAGTGGGCGCAATTGAAGCATCACCCAACTCACTCCAGATTGCTCGCAACTCATCGTTGCTGACCTGCCGATCACGTGGAAAAATCGTCCCATAAGAAGGTAGCCCTTGGCTCGGATCACTTTGAATTAGACCGCGCTCTTTCGCATACCTGAGTACGTAGCGAATGGCAGCACGCGTAGAGTTTGCCTTCACTCTTGCGCCTCGGTCATACACTGATTGACAAACCTTGCGCAAATCGTCCTGGGTGACAACCGAGATATCTTTTTCACCGATATGTGGATAGACATCCTTGGAAAGCGATTGGGTGTAGTCAGCAGCAGTCTCTGGTGTGACTGGCTTCCCGTTGCCCAGTGCCTCCACTGCAATATCGCGGAAACATTTTATCTGCTTAGCAGCAGAATTGTCAGCATCGATAACAATCGTACCTGAAGCGATATCACGCTCAAATCCATCAACCTCGTTGATTGCCATCGGTAGGCTCAAAGCTGGATAGCGCCCCATGGCTTTTCGGTATGGGTTCTTCCTCCCCTTTAATCGCTTCACATAAAGCCAGGTTGCCACATTGTTTGGACCCGCACGCAAGGACAGATTTGGGCGCTTTGTGGCTTTATCTATTTTTCTGTCTTCCTTCCTGGCTCTAGCGATCAGGTTTCGGACATCTCGATCACTACTTATCAGTGCTTTCGACATTGAATTCGCTTCCATTCAGAAAATTGACTGATCCGAAGATGAACAAGCGCTCAGCAACTGTGCATTCAGTGGCACATTGGTGGCACACTTAGACAGTGAAACCTGTTAAGGAACGGTTAAGTTTCTGGAGACCGTCCGAAGCCACTTATTGCGGCCTTCACGAATACGCGCTCAAAATCAGATGCTTACTGTGAGAAATAGTGAACAACAGTGAAAAACTGTGTTCACGAAACGTACTGTAGAAGGTAAAGAGGCTTTTGGAGCATTGGCCCACGAGCACAGATTACAGATCTACAGGTTTCTGATGCAGAAATATCCCGAAGGAGCTTCCTCCGGAGATATCGCTGAATCCCTCGGTCTGCCCGCATCGACGATGTCCAACCATCTGCGTCGTCTGGAACGCGCCTATCTTCTGAAATCATGGTGTGTGGAGCGCAACGTGTTTTACGTCATTGATACGGCCGGTTCCCGTGGTCTTGTGTCGTTCCTGGCGGAAGACTATCTCCGCGGCCATCCGGAAATCTGTGCATCGATCCTCAATGAATCGAATCCGTCCATGGTTCCGCATCAGATGGATACGCCCATGTCCGGGACAATTGGTTAAATACCCCGCTATTCTTCGGTGTAAAGCCAGGCAATTGTCTGGCTGACCCGGAACCGGGGGAATTGTCGTTGTTCTATCCAGAATCGCCCGGTCGCGATTCCGGCAGGTGTCCGGTGGCGCATGATTTACAAACCGGGCGTCGCCAGATCAAGAAACGATGACTTGACCAATCGGGTCTGAAGGGTTAGCTCCAAGCGGTCCAAATAGGGAGACCGTCATGGGGCTTGGCACGAGAGCCAAATATGAGTCGATGATTGCCGAGGGATCTATTACCCAGGATCCCGTCCAGTCTCTGGCCGTCGATAAGCTGCAGAAGCTTGCCGACGAAATGAAAACATACGGCGCGTCGTCGAACTCGGGCCTTAGCTGGTTGTTTTCGAAAAAAAATAACAAGGTTCCCACCGGGCTCTATATTCATGGCGGTGTCGGGCGAGGCAAATCCATGATGATGGATTTGTTTTTCGATACCGTTGCTTTCAAGAAAAAGCGCCGGGTCCATTTTCATGAATTCATGGCTGAAATTCATGACTCCATCGCCGCCTTTCGCAAAAGCCACGATGGCGATCCCATTCCCCTGGTGGCCGACAAAATTGCCGAAACCACCAAGCTACTTTGTTTCGATGAGTTCCACGTCACGGACATCGCCGATGCCATGATATTGGGGCGTTTGTTCACGCGCCTGTTTGAAAACGGTCTGGTTGTCGTGGCCACGTCCAATGTTGCGCCCGACAATCTCTATAAAGATGGTCTGAACCGGCAGCTGTTTCTCCCCTTTATCGATTTGCTCAAGCAAAAAGCCGGAATATTTGTGGTCGATACCAAGCATGACTACCGCCTGGCCAAGCTTGAAAACCGGCAAATCTATTTTACCCCCATAGGGGCGCAGTCGAAGAACCGCATGCGCAAGATATTTCATGAGCTGACGGGGGTGGATCATGGCAAAAGCACCAGCCTTACAGTCAAGGGCCGGACCCTGAACGTTCCCGAAGCCCATCAGGGCACGGCCTGGTTTACGTTTGATGATTTGTGCGATCAGCCTCTGGCCGCGGTCGATTATCTCGCCATATCCGATGCCTTTCACACGGTTATGATCGAGGGTATCCCGGTGCTTGGTCCAAAACAGCGAAATCAGGCGCGCCGGTTCAACACGCTTATCGATACGCTCTATGACCGGGAAATCTGCCTTGTCGCCACGGCCGAAGCCGAACCCCATGATTTATACCCCGAAGGGGATGGTGCTGAACTGTTCAAACGCACGGCTTCACGGCTCATGGAAATGCGTTCGGAGGCCTATCTTTCCAAATTGCCGATGGAAACAGTGTAATTTCAGGAAGTTGTGGTTCAATTCTTCCTTCACGCACTTGAATGGCAGGGGATTTCAGGTTAACCCATCCGTAAGATGAGATGGGATTTCTCATTTAATTGCGGATTAGGTAACAAGGATTGGGAGACTCCATAATGGCGCGTAACAAAATCGCGTTGGTGGGCGCTGGCATGATCGGCGGCACACTGGCTCATCTCGTGGGATTAAAGGAACTCGGTGATGTCATTATGTTTGACATTGTCGAAGGTATGCCGGACGGAAAATCTCTGGACATTGCCGAATCTTCACCGATCGAAGGTTTTGACTCCCTGCAGCAGGGAACAAACGATTACTCCTCCCTCGACGGGGCTGATGTGGTCATCGTGACGGCGGGTGTCGCACGCAAACCCGGAATGAGTCGGGATGATTTGTTGGGTATCAACCTCAAGGTCATGGAACAGGTTGGCGCCGGAATTGCCAAATATGCCCCCGATGCCTTTGTCATTTGTATCACCAACCCCCTCGATGCCATGGTCTGGGCCCTGCAAAAATCCTGCGGACTCCCCCATAACAGGGTTGTGGGAATGGCTGGCGTGCTCGATTCGGCGCGGTTTCGCTATTTCATCGCGAGGGAATTCGATGTTTCGGTGGAAGATGTCAGCGCTTTTGTCCTCGGCGGGCACGGCGATACCATGGTTCCGCTGGTGCGATATTCCACCGTCGGCGGCATTCCCTTGACGGACCTCGTCAAGATGCGCTGGATTTCCGAGCAGCGTCTCGGAGAGATTGTCCAGCGCACACGTGATGGTGGCGCTGAAATCGTTGGTCTTCTGAAAACCGGATCAGCCTATTACGCGCCGGCAAGTTCGGCAATTTCCATGGCCGAATCCTATCTCAAGGACAAGAAACGTGTTCTGCCCTGTGCCGCCTATCTTGACGGGCAGTTCGGTGTCAAAGGGCTCTATGTTGGCGTGCCTGTGGTCATTGGCGCCAACGGTGTCGAGCGTATTGTCGAAATCGATCTGGACAGCAATGAAAGAACCGAATTTATGAACTCTGTTGAGTCGGTTAAGGGACTGGTGGAAGCCTGCCAGAAAATTGCCCCGGATCTCGGCACGTGAATGTCCGGGTGAACACGTGGCGATCCTCCTCAATTGCAATTCGCTCTCAATCATCCCAGTGTAAAAATCTATCGGTAGGGTGTCTGTTCAAGCGTCGTTAAAACCGCGGGAAGGTCGGACCTCCTGCTAGGACTTGCGAGAAAAACCATATGAATATCCATGAATATCAGGCAAAAGCCCTAT
>JBPCWG010000364.1:0-7028 GCA_051009705.1 Methyloligellaceae bacterium
GTGTCGATGCCGGCAAGTTTCTCCAGCGCCGCCCCGTCTTTCAGCATGATGCCGCTCTGGAAAAGCCGTGAGCTGGCCACGGTCTGAACCACGGGAACCGCGAGGCCGAGGGCGCAGGGGCAGGTAATGATCAGCACCGATATGGCCGTCAGGAGCGCGGTGTAGGCATCGCCGCCTGTCCAGATAAACCAGCCGGTGAAGGTCAGCGCTGCGATGATATGGACCGCGGGTGCATAAATACGCGCGGCATAGTTGGCGAGACGTACATAGTCCGCCTTGCCTTGTTCCGCCGCTTCCATAAGGCGGATCATCTCAGCCAGAAATGTGTCTTCACCACTCTCGGTCACCTCGAGCTCAAGGGGGCCGGTGAGGTTCATTATGCCCGCCTGAACCGCATCGCTCTCGGACACCGGCTCCGGTGTCGGCTCCCCGGTCACGATCGACCTGTCGAGATCACTCGTGCCGCGAATGATCACTCCGTCAACGGGAATTCGCTCCCCGGCGGCAACGAAGACCTGCATGCCTTTCCGAATCTCTCCGGTGGGTCGGTACAATCGGCTGCCGTCGGTTTCGATGACCATCGCCCCCGGTGCCGACAACGACAACCGATGCGAAATCGTCGATCGGGCTTTCTCCCGCATCATATGATCGAGATAGCGACCGATAAGCAGGAAAAAGAGTAACATCACTGCGGCATCAAAATAGGCGTCCTCGCTCCTGAAAACGGTCTGGGCGAGGCTCATTCCTGTCGCCAGGATGACCGCCAGTGAAATCGGTACGTCCATATTGAGCTGGCGGTTTTTCAGGGCGGCATAGGCAGAACGATAGAACGGGCGCCCGGCATAGACCACCGTCGGCAGGGCAATGAGGGCTGAAATCCAGTGGAACAGGACACGGGTCGACTCCGCCGCCCCGGACCAGACGGAAACCGAAAGCAGCATAATGTTCGCCGCCGCAAAACCCGCGACCGCGAGGCTCTTCAAGAGATCGGCGCCCGGTTTATCATTCCGCTCCGGTTCCGTTTCAGCGGCAAATGGATAAACTTTGAAACCGAGCCCCTTGATACGTTCAATGAAATCTTCCGGTTTGGCGTCGGCAGCATCCCATTCGACTGCGACCCGCTTGCTCGAAAAATTGACCCGAGCCTGGGTAACCGCCGGATGGCTATGAAGGGAATCCTCGATGCGCTTGATACAACCGGCACAATGAATGTCCGGAACCAGCAGCGAAAGCGCCAGTTTGCCACGGCCCGCCGGTCTTGCGAAAGCAAGCAGATCCGAGTGTTCTGCGGCGGTCGCCATATCGAACATCTGTGTCATTGTTCAAGCGCTCCGGAAGGCGGGCCTGCAAGCCTGACCGGCCTCATGAACTCTGCCGAATTCTGAGCCGATAGATCCTGTCCAGCTCGCCTCCTTTACCGTCACGGGCGACAATACGCAAATTCCACAACCCCCGCGCAATGTCCCCCCTATAAACAAACTGCCCGGGACCGTTTTCCCGAAACATCAAATCATGGTCATCATTTTCGTGGGACGGGCGCTGCATTCTGGCGATCACGCGCAATCCGGTTAGGGGTTCACCTTCCCGGTCGCGAAATTTTAAAACGACTCCGTTCTCTTCGACCACGAGCTCACTTTGCCAGCCCAAAACTTTCTGCCGATCGGTTTTTGCCTGCAACTTATTGAAATCCTGGCTTGCAACATAACTATTCTTCACCACCAGGCCCGTCCAGCTCTGGGTGGCGAATATTGCCAGGACAATGTTCACGGTAATAACAACGCCGAAAAAGGAAACAATGAGAACCAGCATGTGCCGTCCGGTGAACTGCTTCTCGCGTCTTGTATCTGTCTTCACGATTGCCACCTGTTCCTTGTATGCCTTCTTTGTCTTTTGCCGGTCTTGTCGTCAGCTAGTTGGCGGAACGGAAGACGGTTTCTGTCGAAATCGTCTCCGTTTTTCCGGTATCCTCGACGACAAAACGGAAGTCCATGCTTTTGCCGCTGATTTTCTCGCCATTGACCTTGACGAATATCTTAACCTTTTTGAGGGTATTAGCATCGACGCTGATGGGTATCTGGTCGGAAGCGCTGCGGTTCGATCCGAGCATGGTCATGCTCGCCCCATCCAGCCCTTCCGTGCGCAGGATGAAGTCCCGCGGTTCGGTAATCATGTTCAGGACCTTGATCGTATAGCCATTGCGGATCGAGCCGTCGGAAAGCTGTACAAAAAGTGGATTTCGATCATGAAGGACATTGAGGTCCAGGCGATCCCGCACGAGCAAACCGTAGAGGATGAAAAGCCCGATCAAGCTCCAGACACCGAAATAAAGGAATGTACGCGGACGAATAAACGAGCGCCAGGACGTCGGTTCGACGCGCCCCTGTTTTGACGAATTGTAGGTGTCCAGGGTGGAATAGGAAATCAGCCCCCTGGGTTTACCGATTTTCTCCATGACCCCGTCACAGGCGTCGATACACAGGGCACAGGTAATACATTCCAGTTGCTGGCCATCGCGGATATCGATGCCCATGGGACAGACGGCCACACACTGATTGCAGTCCACGCAATCTCCAAACGGATTGTCTTGCGGCCGGTTCTTTTTCTGGTGCCGGGACCGAGGTTCGCCGCGCCAGTCATTGTAGGTGACGACGAGTGAATGCTCGTCCAGCATCGCAGCCTGAATTCGCGGCCAGGGGCACATATAAGTACAGACCTGTTCGCGCATGAAACCGGCAAAAACATAGGTGGTCGCGGTCAGTATCCCAACCGTCGTATAGGCCACGGGATGGGCCTGAAACGTGAAAAAGTCCCTGGCCAGGGTCGGCGCATCGGCGAAGTAGAAGATCCAGGCCCCGCCGGTTGCCAGCGCGATCAGCAACCAGATCCCGTGTTTCAGAAACCGCTTCCTGAATTTGTCAAAATTCCATGGCCCTTTGTCGAGTTTGATGCGCGCATTGCGATCGCCCTCGAGCCATCGCTCGACCACGAGGAAAAGATCGACCCAGACGGTTTGTGGACACGTGTAACCGCACCAGGCCCGGCCGATGGACGACGTAATCAGGAAAAGCCCGATCCCGGCCATAATCAGCAATCCGGCGACAAATATCAGTTCCTGAGGCCAGATCTCGATGAAGAAAAAGTAAAACCGCGCATTGGCCATGTCCACCAGCACCGCCTGGTCCGGAGCGTGTGGCCCCCGGTCCCAGCGTATCCATGGCGTGATGTAGTAGATGCCGAGCGTGATGATCATCACCCACCACTTCAGGCTGCGAAACGTACCCCCAACCCGCTTTGGGAATATCTTAATCCGCGCCTGATAGAGGCTGCGCTCTTCCTTGCTGTTGACGGCTTTAACGTCAACACGCTCGAAATCCGTCTTGTTGCTGGAAGCTTCTAACGTTGAGCTCATGCGTATGGCTAACTGCTGTTTCCGGGTCTTGTCTGATTAATTCCCATTCAAGGCCGCGGTTTCCTGTTCACCTCCACCCAGGGAATGAACATAAAGTGTCAACTTCTTAATCGTCTCCAGATCCAGTCTCTGCCCCCAGGCCGGCATAACCGAATTGCGGGCGTTGGCGATCGTTTCGACGATCTCTTCCTTGCTGTTGCCATAAAGTGTAATGGCATTGTTCAGGGGCGGCGCCCCGAGTTCACGGTTACCGACACCACCTTCCGCATGACAGGATACACAGTTCTCCTCATAAATTGGAATACCTCTTTTCGCCGCTTCCGCATCGGTTGCGTTATTGGAAAGCGACAGGACATATTCCGCCACGTCGTTGATCTGATTCTTATCGAGAATCTCATCCGTCCCGAAGGCCGGCATGTCGGACAGGCGCGTATCGTCATCCTGTTCGAAACGAATACCATGGCGGATTGTCAGGAAAATGTCCTCAAGGGATCCGCCCCAGAGCCATTCGTCATCGTTGAGGTTGGGGTAGCCCTTGCTTCCCGCCGCACCGGATCCATGGCACTGAACGCAATTCACGACATAAGCCGAACGTCCACCGGCAACGGCAAATTCCAGGAGATCGCTGTTTTTGCGAATATCCGCGAGGGGTAGTTTTTCGATCTGGTCGAGGAAACTTTTCTTCGCATCATCGGCCTTGTTCAGCTCCGCGACGACTTCCGCGCGGCTTGAATAACCGAGCAGACCCTTCGTCGAATCCGTAATCAGGGGAATCGCCGGATAGGCAAGACAATAACCCGCGGCCCAGATGACCGTGATGTAAAATGTCCAGATCCACCACCGCGGCAGGGGGGAATTCAACTCCTTGATCCCGTCCCAAACATGGCCCGTCGTATCTGTACCGCTTATTTCATCTTTTTCAATTTGGGTCATGAATTATCATCCTCTTTCAAGGGAATCTTGGCATGTTCTTCATAGATTTTCTTCGATCCCGGCCGGAAGGCAAAGAAAACCACGGCCAGGAACAGGACAAAGAGATAGACAAGTCCCCAGCTATCGGCAAAGTGTCGCAGACTTTCGTAATCCCAGCTCATAGCGAACTCCTAACGATAGTCTTGTTTCGGTTCATAATCAGAGAAATCGACGAGCGTACCGAGCATCTGCAGGTATGCGACAAGCGCATCCATTTCTGTAATCTGGTTCGGCTGACCATCGAAATCGCGAATTTGCGCCTTGGGATAGCGTTCCTGCAACGCGTCACCGCCGTCCGCATCCGGATTGGCCTGAGCCTCAAGGTCCGCTTTGGCATTTTCAATCATGGCATCATCATAAGGGACACCGACAATTCTGTTGGCCTTCAGATGATCACCAATCTTGTCATAGTTAAGCGGTGTCTTCGCCAGGAACGGATATCCGGGCATTATCGATTCAGGCACGATCGAACGCGGCGCAATCATATGCTGCACATGCCAGGCATCGGAATAGCGATTCCCGACCCGGGCCAGATCCGGCCCTGTACGTTTTGAGCCCCACTGGAACGGATGGTCATACATGCTTTCCGCAGCCAGGCTGTAGTGGCCGTAACGTTCCACTTCATCGCGGAACGGACGCACCATCTGGCTGTGGCAATTGTAGCATCCTTCACGAACATAGATATCCCGTCCCTTTAGTTCCAAAGGCGAGTACGGCCGCATGCCCTTTACTTTCTCGATCGTATTTTCAAGGTAAAAGAGAGGCGCTATTTCCACGATTCCGCCAATGGTCACGACGAGCAGGCTGAGGACCAACAGGAGTGTTGCATTTGTTTCAATGATCTTATGATTAAACATTTTTCGTTTCTCTCCTGTCTATCGTTAGGCCGTTGCCGCGATAGCGGGTTCAAAGGGACGCTCCTGACGTGTCTCCCCCTGGGTGGTCTTGTACAGATTGTAGACCATGACCAGTGCGCCTGAGAGATAGAGCAATCCACCGATCGCCCGGACAACATAGAACGGATGCATGGCCGCAACTGTCTCCACGAAACTGAATTCCAGGAACCCAAGGGAATCGTAGGAGCGCCACATCAGGCCTTGCATGATACCGGAGACCCACATGGCCGCGGCATAGAGAACGATGCCCAGTGTCGCCAGCCAGAAGTGCCAGTTGACCAGGCGCAGGCTGTAAAGCTCTTCCCGGTTCCAGAGTTTCGGAAACAGGAAATACATGGCGCCGAAAGAGATCATGCCAACCCAGCCAAGGGCGCCTGAGTGAACATGACCAATGGTCCAGTCGGTGTAGTGGCTGAGGGAATTCACCGCCTTGATCGACATAACAGGCCCTTCAAACGTCGACATGCCATAAAAGGCGATCGCGAGAACCATCATTTTGATGACCGGATCCGTGCGGATCTTGTCCCACGCGCCTGACAGAGTCATCAGACCATTGATCATTCCACCCCAGCTCGGCATCCACAGCATAATGGAGAACACCATACCCAGGGTCTGGGCCCAGTCGGGCAAGGCCGTGTAGTGCAGATGGTGGGGGCCGGCCCAGATATAAAGAAAGATCAGGGACCAGAAGTGCACAATGGACAGGCGATAGGAATAAACCGGCCGTTCCGCGCGCTTGGGCACAAAATAGTACATCATGCCCAGGAATCCGGCAGTCAGGAAGAAGCCCACCGCATTATGTCCATACCACCATTGTGTCAGCGCATCCTGGACGCCGCCAAAAACGGAATAGCTCTTGACGCCCAGCAGGGATACCGGGATCGACAGATTGTTGACGACATGGAGCATGGCCACGGTGACGATGAATGAGAGGTAAAACCAGTTGGCCACGTAGATGTGCGGTTCCTTGCGCTTGAACAGTGTACCCAGAAAAACAAGCAGGTAAACGACCCAGACAAGGGTCAGCCACAGATCCACATACCACTCGGGTTCCGCATATTCTTTACTCTGCGTAATTCCGAGAACGTAGCCGGTCGCCGCGAGCACGATAAACAATTGATAGCCCCAGAACACGAACCAGGCACCTGAGACCGATGCCAGTTTGGCCCCGCAGGTTCTCTGCACCACATAAAAACTGGTGCCTATCAGGGCATTGCCGCCAAAAGCAAAGATAACCGCCGAAGTATGCAACGGTCGCAGACGGCCGAAATTGGTGTAAGCCGTATCGAAATTCAGTTGCGGAAAAGCAAGCTGTAAGGCGATGACCAGACCAACCGTAAATCCGACGACGCCCCAGAAAACGGTCGCGATACATGCCGCTCTGATGACACCATCTTCATATTTGCTCGGCGGATCCGACGATTCGCTTGAAAATTTGAATGTGCGCATTTGGTAGATAGCGCCGACCACACATAACAGGAAGACGATCCAGGCATGTGTCTGAAACAGAGTATCATCGCTTTGCGCGGCCAGAATGAGGACCAAAAAAGCAACAATTCCTGTTATTCCAAGCTGAATGGCTGAAGTCATATTTCCACCCCCTCTTCGATCCAGAGCCAAAGATGATTGATGTCAGAAAAATCCAAAGCGAAGTTACGAAAAGTGAATAGCTTAATCGATTGAAAGTCAATTTGATTTAGATCAAGGTTTTCACAAATTTTCTATCGAATAGTGCGGAATGCTATCGCTAA
>JBPCWG010000365.1:0-4727 GCA_051009705.1 Methyloligellaceae bacterium
ACACTGTCCAGCTCCGCCGGCGCTCCGAGCGAGATGCCATTGGCGGTACTCAGTCTGATAGTAAACTCTTGTTCTGTAGGGAATAATCCGATTGCGTTGGCATCTTCATAAGTCAGGGCAACGGCGGAGGCACCGGTATCGACAAGAACTTCGATATCCTGGCCATTGATTTCCGCCGTGGTGAAGAAGTGGCCATTGCGGCCGGCCTGGATACGTTCTTCATAGCGGGAGTAATCCGGTTCTGCTTCGACTTCCTTTGCGACTGCCGTGTTTTGACTTTTGGCCAGGCGGTATTTGTCCTCGCCTATTTCCAGGACCCGGGTCATGACCCCGGAAAGTGAATCGAAATAATAGAATGACCCAAATCCTATGGCGAACACGGTGATCCAGATACCGGCTTCGTTCAAAACCTGTTTAATCGATGTTCCAGACATGGAAGGCAAATCCCCCTCAACGCAAACTCTCTCAGAGGGAGACCGTTCGCCCGATCGAGCTCAGAGCTAACTTCGAAGAGTCAGATAATCTCCCTGGAATTCATAAGAACGCAAACGGTTTAAGAAATTCATACCAAGAAGACTTTGATGCAAAACTCCCGGCCGGGCGATCAGGGCATCGACGTTGTTTCTGACGATATTGCCGATGGTGATGGAGTTCAGACGGACCCGCGCCGCGAACGATGTTCCGTTCGCCGTTTGTACCGGTATGTTGTAGCGCAGAGACTGGATGTCGACACCAATTCTGCGGGCATCAATCTCATTCAATACGACGGTCGACGCCCCTGTATCGATAATAAAGTCGACGGTTCGGCCGTTGATCTTGGAGCGGGCGATAAAATGTCCGTCTGGCCGTTTGCGCAGCTGAACAGAGTTGCCGCCGTTTTCCGTTGTGCTGACGGTAATCGTCGTCCCCGCCGGCAGCAATTCGCCGGCGATACGGTAGGCAACGGTCTCAATATCGAAGCGATAGGCGTACAGCCCGATCAGAATGAGGGCAAAACCGGCCCATAGCACCATATGTTTGATCGCCTGGGCAAAGGCATTGCGATAGTGGTAAAGCAGGGAGCCTCCGAGATAGATCAGTAGCGCCAGCGACGCCAGCACGCCAGCAAAATGTGACGGATCCAGACCGGCAATCGTGCCGGCGTCATGATTTACGATCAATACGATGCCTGCCAGAATGAGCAGGCCAAGCGCAATCCATGAACCCAAAGTTAATCCTCCACGATAACAGTTCCCAGATGTCGATGTTCAGGAGCGTGGATGCGTGAACATGGCTCCCGCTTCAACGGCTCTTATAATATATGAACTTAAACCGGCGGAACAATGGCATTTCATTCAACATTAAGAAACGTTAATCCTCGACAGGGAGATAATTGCCCGGGTTGACAGTGTCCCCGATCCTACCGGGCCGAGTTCAAGCGCTGATCAATGAATTTTTTGAGTTCATCCGGCGACAGATCGAGATATTCGGAATTGTCACCACCACGGCCAAGACGTTTTTTCGAGCCGGAATTTTCCACCGGCAATGCAGGCATGGGATTCATGGTCCGGTTAGCCGGGAATATCAGGGAAACTTCGGTGCCCTTGCGCAAGACACTCTTCAACTGCATCTCGCCGCCATGCATTTTCATTAGTCCCTGTACAATGGGCAGGCCGAGACCGGTACCGCCTTCGGCGGTTTCATGAGCAAGGGAGCCCTGGCCGAAACTCTGCATAACGATAGGGATCTCTTCCTTGGGAATGCCCGGTCCGGAGTCGCGGATGCACAGGATCTGACGGCCCGCATGGTCCTTGCCCAGGATAATCCAGATATTGCCGCCCTTGGGTGTGAACTTGATGGCGTTGCCCAGAATGTTCAGGCACATCTGTCGGACGGCGCGTTCATCAGCCCACAAACGCGGCAGGGTCTGGTGAAACTCCTCATGTATTTTCAGGCCTTTTTCTTCCGCCCGGATACGCAGCAGACGCTGACAGTCATCAGCAATCCCGGCAAGTTCAATTCCTTCCTCACTGAGATTGTAGCGGCCGGCTTCAATACGCGACAGATCGAGTATTTCATTGATGAGATTGAGGAGGTGCTGGCCGCTATCGTGAATGTCTTCGGAATATTCCTTGTAGGTCGCATTTGCATGAGGCCCGAATATTTCCGATTTCATCACTTCGGAGAAGCCGATGATCGCGTTCAGCGGTGTTCTGAGCTCGTGACTCATGGTGGCCAGGAATCGGGATTTCGCAAGATTGGCGGCTTCAGCCTGGCGGCGTCCCTCATCGGATAAGGCTTTTGCCTCTTCGATCTCGGCGATCAGGGAATCTTTCATCGCCCGGAAATTGATCATCGAGATAACATTGGAATGAAGACCGCGCACAAGAAAGAAAAGATAACTGTGAACTCCGATGGCCAGGGCCGCGAGGGCCCAGTAGAACGGTTCGTTAAACAGCGCGAAGCGGATGACCAATCCGGCGGTCATGGGCAATGTGCCGATAGCCACGATCTGAGGAACACTGGCGGCGAACATCATGCGCATACAGATCATGATCACAATCGAGGCGAAGATGAACATATGTGCCGAAGGATCTGACGCCTTCAAGCTTATAGTGATGATCCCCATCCAGATCGTGCCATGGAGAAACTCCGCAGTGGCCAGCTTCATCCGCCATTGGGTCAGGGGAATATCCGGGCTCATTTCCTTAGGAAAATTGGCGCAAAGAATTAGCAAAATCATCTTGGTGATGATCAGGCAAACATACCAGATGGCAATTTGTTCAAACGGGGCCCAGAAACTCGCGGCCAGCGCGACCACCAGGGCAAACAGCGGCATGGTATATTTGGCGCCGAGCTCATTGTTGACAAACATCAACAGTAGATCGTGTTGGTATTCGGGCTTCAGCTTGGAGGAATTGACCAGCCGGTCACGGACTTGTTTGACCGTGTGGTCACGTGCTGGTTTCTGAGCTCTCGGGCCCGGAGAAAAACTCTCTGTTGTACTTTGCAGTGCCATAACTCAACGCGGCTTTGATGGCTGAAATCGACTTGCGCTTAAAGAACCAAAACAATGAGCTAATTCATTGGTTTATAAACTCTGGTCCGTTTACATTAGGGTTCAAAGTCCTAAATTCTGGTTTATTCCGGATTAATAATTCGTTAACTAAAGTAAATAGATCGTTCAATTTGCAATAATTCACACTAAAAGTTTGAAATTTCGGGAATATGATCGGATTACGGCCGGACAGAATGTTAGCACTGCTGGTATTTGCGGGAATTGTCGGCAGTATCTGGCTCCTGCTCCCGCGTGATGGCACGGGACCGAGCGGGCAACCCCGGATCATCGATGGCGACAGTATTCGAATCGGCGGGGAAACCATCCGCCTGGTGGGCATTGATGCGCCGGAAGGACGGCAGCTCTGCCGTGATACACGAGGCGAAGACTGGGCCTGCGGACGTCAGGCGACCCGTGCCTTGCGAAAGCTCATTTCCGGACGTGACGTGCAATGCACAGGTGCGGAGCGGGATCGCGGGGGCCGGCTGCTTGCGGTGTGCCGGGTCGGTCAGCGGGAGATTAACCGGTGGATGGTGGAAGAAGGATGGGCCGTTTCCTACAACGACTATCCTAAAGCTGAAAACCAGGCCCGGGCCGCGAAAAAAGGCATCTGGTCGGGAACATTTCTGCGACCTCGCGACTGGCGCGATAAATACATGCGATGAACGGAATTTGTTTTTAATTCGGTCTCTCGGGGTGCGAAATGCCAGGTCTGCGCGTTCATTTCAATTGCAATCATGGGGGTCTTGTTGCCAAATATGCAGGACAGATAGGGCAATCAAAACCGAAATGACTTGGACACATGTACATTATAGAAGACGGCCGGGCACCAAATCCTCGACGGGTACGCATTTTTCTCGCAGAAAAGAATATCGACATTGACTACCGGCAGATCGATATCAATGAGCTGGATCAAAAAGACGCGGCGTTTGCCCAACTCAATCCCTTGCAGCGGGTGCCTGTCCTAGTACTGGATGACGGCCAGGTGATCAGCGAGTCGGTCGCCATTTGCCGCTATTTTGAAGCCCTCCAACCCGTTCCGTCCCTGATGGGCGCAACCCCTCTCGACCAGGCGCAAGTTGAAATGTGGAACCGGCGTATGGAACTGAACCTGCTGATGCCCATAGCACAGGTCTTTCGGCACTCCCATCCGGCCATGGCTGAGATGGAAGTTCCCCAGGTGCCGGAATGGGCCGAAGCCAACCGACCGCGGGTACAGGAAGTCCTGGAGATCATGGATGCCGAACTGGCATCGCGCCCTTTTATTGCCGGAGATAAATTTTCGATAGCCGATATCACCGGTCTGGTCGCGGTTCAGTTTATGAAACCGGCGCGTATTCCGCTGGTGGAGTCCCTCAAAAATGTCGGGCGCTGGCTGCATGAGGTCGCCGATCGTCCGAGTGCAAAAGCCTAGAATAAAAGGGACTCACGGCGGTCATGGCCAGGAAATTGCCCCCCCTGCTTAAAGATATTCGCTCCTGCCGGATTTGTGTCGAACCCTCGAACCCGAAACCCCTGCCCCATGAGCCGCGCCCGGTCCTGACGGTCGATACCAAAGCGCGGATCTGCATAAGCGGTCAGGCGCCGGGAACACGAGTCCACAAGTCCGGTAAACCGTTTACGGATCCTTCCGGTGACCGGCTCAGGGACTGGATGGGTGTCGATGAGGATCTCTTTTATGATCCCTCGA
>JBPCWG010000366.1:0-2698 GCA_051009705.1 Methyloligellaceae bacterium
TTGACTCTGACGCTGCGTGAGCCCCCATTTTCCTCTGCGCGGAACACATGAAGGCGAGGTTAGACAAGATGTATACGGTAAAGGAAATCGCAAAACTATCCGGCATTTCGGTTCGTGCCCTTCATCACTACCATGACATCGGTCTCCTGATCCCCGCCCATGTCGGTGAAAATCGCTATCGCTATTACGGCAAACCGGAGCTCTTGAGATTGCAGCAGATCCTGTTCTACAGGGAACTGGGTGTTTCTCTGTCCGACATCGCCAACTATCTCGATGATCCGGATTTCGATTATGTCACGGCGTTAAAAAAACATCGCCTTGCTCTGGAGCGGAAAGCTCAGCGTTATCACCAGCTCATTGAAACGATCGACCGCACGATACGCCAACTCATTGGAGAAACTGAAATGGACCCGAATAAATTGTACGAAGGTTTTTCACCTGAAAAACAGGCTGCCTACGAGCAGGAACTTATCGAAACAGGCGGCGAGGATATGAAAGCGTCGATCGCCTCCACCAAAGCCCATGTGGCGGCAATGACCGATGACGATATGTCTGAGGCCATGCGGGAACTTGCCGTTCTTGAAACTGCCCTCGCGGATGCAATGAAAGCGGGTGTCGCTGCCGACAGTCCGGAACTTGCCCCCCTGATCGAGCGGCATAATAGCTGGGTTTCAGGCATGTGGGGACGCCCCTGCGATCCCGAGGCCTATGGCGGACTTGCGGAACTCTATCGTTCCCACCCGGATTTCAGAAAACGGTATGAAATGATCGGCGAAGGCTTTACGGAATTCCTGACAGGGGCCATGAAAGCTTATGTCACCCGCCAACAATACTGATCCGTTTGTCCGGTCAGGGCGCATGATTTAGATCCCTGCCCGTGACGCAATGAACAGAGGACTCGGAATGAATGTCAGAACCGACCATTGAATTCAGGGCATTCAAATCAGGTGACCTTGAAACCCTTCAGAACATCAGGCAATTGGCTTTTGAACCGATTTTCCGTTCTTTCCGCGAAACCGTGGGACCGGAAATCGCCTCCATCGTCTTTACCAATGCAGATGAGGAACAGGCAAAGTTGCTGGAGAAACTCTCTCAGGCCAACGCGACGCAGAAGATGTTTGTCGCCGAGCTTGATGAACAGATCGTCGGATTTGTCGCCGTAATTTTTGAAATCGAAAACAAGGTCGGCGAAATTTCACTGAATGCGGTCCACCCGGATTTTGCAGACCGGGGACTTGGAACGAAACTGTACAAATTTGCTCTGGTCCTGATGAAAGAAAACGGAATGAAGGTGGCAACGGTTGGTGTTGGTGGAGACTTGGCCCATACACCGGCACGGCGGGCTTACGAAAAAGCCGGGTTTCAAAGCTCCATTCCAAGCCTCTGGATGTATCGGCTTCTGAATTAGCCTTTCGCGAGGGCTTCCGGCTTCAATTGCGCCGAGCTCCTTCAGACGAAACAACTTCCGTTGTTCACGGGGGTGAAAATCCATATCGCCTGTTGAATGCCAGACCGACAACATCACGACGAGGCATTTTCTAAATGTCTAACTTGATGATCTCGCCGTTTTTGCAGGATCTATCGGCGGCATCGGCAAGTATCTGTGCCCGCAACCCGTCATGGCCGTCGGGGCTGGGGTTGGCACCTGTCTCGATGCAATCGAGCAGGTGCTCCAACTCCCGCTCATAAGCCGGCAAATAGCGTTCGAGAAAAAAGTTCTGGATCGGATCGCTGCGAAAGCCGAATTGATCCGCTATCTCAATCGTTGTCTCGTGAATATTCTGTGCCCGGAGCATTCCCCTGGCACCGTGAACCTCGATGCGTTGATCATAGCCATAACTCGCCTGTCTCGAATTGGAGATCTGGCAGAGTTTACCGCTCGCGGTTTTGAGTATGACGCAGGCCGTGTCAACATCCCCCGCCGCACCGATATCCGGATCCACAAGGGACGAACCCACCGCGTGCACTTCCACCGGCTCTTCGCGCAACAGGAATCGGGCCATGTCGAAATCATGGATCATCATATCCCGGAACAAGCCACCGGATGACTTGATATAGTCAATGGAAGGCGGCTGTGGATCCCTCGAGATGATCGAAACCATTTCGATACCACCAATTTCTCCATCCGCCAGTCTTGTCTGCAGTTCTGCAAAGCTCGGGTCGAACCGGCGGTTAAATCCCAGGATAAGGGGCAACGAAGTATCCTTGATCGTCTCCAGGCAGTTTTCGATACGGGTTACAGACATATCGAAGGGTTTTTCGCACAAGACGGCCTTGCCGTTGGCAAATGCCGTCTCGATCAGATCGCAATGGGTCGGGGTCGGGGTTGATATAATCACGCCGGTAATATCCGAATCCGCAATTACTTCCTCATTGCTACGCACGACGGCGCCGGTTTCCGCGGCAACTCCATCGGCGGCTTGGCGGTTTGCATCCGAGACCGCCACAAGCCTGGCCCTGCTGCTTCTGGAAACGGATTTCCCATGCACCTGACCAATCCGCCCGCATCCCAGCAATCCGATGTTTATCATGACGTCACCTCAGGTTTTGTAGGCTTTGTGCACATTTCTTTCAGGACATTGATCGTCACTGTTTTCACATCTTCGACTGTCGGGGCGAGAAGTACATTCCGATCGAAGACATCCGGTTGCTCCCCAACGGATCGTCGCAGCGATTGGCCAAAGGCCATGCGCAGTTC
>JBPCWG010000367.1:0-9566 GCA_051009705.1 Methyloligellaceae bacterium
AATGGAAGCGGGATCCCGAATGTCGATCTGTGCGACTGCATGTTCGGACCCCGGCAAACGTTCCCTCAGATCATCGGCACGCTCGACTCCCGAGTTATAGCCGATAACTACGGTACAGCCTGCCTCAGCAAACGTTTTTACAGTGGCCGCTCCGATCCCGCTTGATCCGCCGGTTACAAAAGCCGTCTTGCCATCAAGTTCTGTAGATTTGGTCATTTGTTCTCCCGGTATTCATAACCTCTAAATGAAGTGGAATATTATTGTTAAATGCCTCACGCGTTGGACAAAATATTTCAAGATTGATGCCTGCGATACATGAGAAAATTAGATGCGAGATGTGCTTGTCCCCTAAGAGCTGCCTTTGGACAAGTGCGCCGAACCTGAAACAGGAAGATCGCCAGGCAGTCGAATAAAATCCCGGTTGATGGATGCAATATCACTCAGTCCGATCGCGGCCATGGTCCGACGAATTTCGGCGTCGAGAATTTCTATGGCTCTCGCCGCCCCATCCTGACCGGCAGCGGAGAGGCCGTAGAGTGTTGCGCGCCCAATTGCAACAGCGTCGGCCCCCAGGGCAAGTCCTTTCAATACATCGCTGCCACGGCGAACACCGGTGTCGGCGATAATAGTCATTCGGTTCTCGACGGCGTCGACGATTTCCGGCAGCGCGTCCCATCCTGTAATGGCGGTATCGTTGACATTGCCTGCGTGATTGGACACGAATATTCCGTCAACATTGCATTCAGCGGCGAACCGCGCATCTTCAGGGTGCAGAACTCCCTTGAGCAGTAACTTGCGTGGCCAAAGGTCACGCAGGCGTTTCAGAAATTCCCAGTCCAGGGAATCGTTGCGGTTCAAAAAGCTGCCGGTGGCAGCGGAAACATAACGGGTCGCATTAGCTTTATGTTCCTCGGGAATGTGGATATTGGTAAACGCCGGAATTCGTCTTTCAGAAAGCATGTATCGGCCCATTGTGCCGAACAGCCAGCGGGGATGTAGAATACTGTCAAGAGCTGTGCGCGGTGTAATACGAGGGGGAAAAACAAGACCGTTACGGACGTCGATTTCACGATTGTTGTAAACCGGAGAATCCACGGTCAGTACCAGAGCTTCAAACCCCGCGTCGAGCGCGCGTTTGACTGTTACGAGAGCGGCTTCCTTTTCCTGCCAGACATATAATTGGTACCATTGTGTGCCGCCGCCATTGGCGATAACTCTTTCCATGTCCGTATTGGAGGTGCTGGCTAATGTAAACGGGATGTTTGCTCTGGCAGCTGCACGGGCGAGGGCAGTTTCACCCCGGTACCAGACAAAGCCTGCCGGCCCCGTCGGGCCAATCAATAAGGGCAAGTCATGGCGTTTGCCAAACAAAGTGATTCCCGGATCCCTCTTCGAAACATCGCGCAATATTCGCGGCATGAGTTTGATGCGGTCCAGGGCCACACGATTGTCACGCATGGATATCTGGTCTTCGCTGCCTTTGTCGCAGAAATCAAATAGTGATTTTGTCAATCGCCGGCGAGCCATCTTCCGCAGATCGCTAATATTGAGCGCCTTTTTTTTCAGCATTTTTATTGTGCCCTCTGATTTGACCGAACTGTTGAACCGGATCCCTTGATCATCATAAATATCAAGTGTTCACCAGATGTCCAACGGACGAAGAGTCGATAGTGTTTCGGAATGCTATTAAGTAACATAGCGGTGGCAAATAGATACAGAAAAAGAAGATCTCGTGCGAGGCAAAAGAGGATATCCAAATTGCAACTTTTGATGTGTGTTATGATCTTAGTTTGGCAATATCGCTTTGAACATAGTTGTACAGGGAATTGAAATGCTCAAAACTGGAATTGCAGGTCTTGGTTGGTGGGGGAAAGAGCTCGTCCGATCGGTCGCCGACAAGAGTGACGTAATTGAATTCAATCAGGCCGTCGATTTGACTCCAGAAAACGTCCGGTCATTTTCATCCGAGCACAATATTGAGCTCTATGATTCCTTCAACGATCTTTTGAACTCAAAGGATATTGATGCCATCGTCCTCGCCACCCCCCATTCTCAGCATGTCGAACAGATTATTGCCTGCGCCAAAGCCGGCAAACATGTCTTTAGCGAGAAACCCCTAGCCCTGAGTCTGACTGAAGCAAGGCGAGCCGTTGATGCTGTTCATCATCATAATATTATTTTTGGCCTGGGCACAGATCGTCGTTTCCTGCCGGCAATTATGGATCTAAAGACCATGATTGAAAACGATGAATTTGGTGAAGTTCTTCAGGTAGAGGTTCAGTATTCCAATGATAATATGTCAAAGGGGGTGACTGGCAGCTGGCGCAATCTCGAAAGTGAAGCTCCGGGCGCCGGCATGACGGGTCCGGGATTACATGCCCTGGATGCCCTGGTTAATCTTGCCGGACCGGTTGCAAGAGTGTCAGGCAATCTGCGGCAACCCCATGGCAACAGTAAGCCGTTGGATGCAATTTCACTTCGCCTTGAATTTGAAAACGGGATAACCGGATTGCACGGATGTGTTCGAGGATGCCCCCGGTATTTCAGGGTCGCAGTTTATGGCACCGAGGGTTGGGGAGAAGTCCGAGAGTTCAACGAATTGCACTACCACAAGTCTGATGAAAAGAGGGCGGCAAAATTTTATGAACCTGGACGCGCCACTCAGCAAACTCTGGAATATTTCGCCAATGCCGTATTACGTCAGGAGAACTTTCCGGTTTCTACGGATTCCATGCTGCACACGGTCGCAGCCTTTGAAAGCGTGATCCGGTCTTTTGATACAGAGGGTGTGGTTGACGTTCCGAGCGTCTAAAATATAACAGGACAAATATTGGTGCGTCCGGTGTCAGTCGTCGTTTGGATCCCAGTCCGGTTCGAAGGGTGGTCGCACACCACGGTTGTTTTTCGCAAGTCGCTCGATTTCTGCCATATCCGCGGTATCCAGGGAAAAATCGAAGACATTAAAGTTCTCCGCAATAATTTCCCTGCGACTTGATTTCGGTATCGGCATTACCTTATCCTGCTCAAGTTGCCAGCGGATGGCAATTTGGGCAGGTGTTTTTCCGTATTTTGAGCCGATTGCTTTAAGCGTGTCATTTTCCACGATGCGTCCCGTGGCAATGGGAGAATGACCGGATAGGATCATATCATGAGAGAATAGGCATTCATTGAGTTTCTGCTGCCGTAACAGAGGATGGTATTCAATCTGGTTGGTGAAAAGCTTGATGTTCAATTGATCGACGGCCTCTTCGATCATGGGAATCGTGAAATTGGCGACACCGATATGGCGCGTTTTTCCCTCTGATTGTAGTTCCGCCATAGCCCCCAGGGTTTCTGAGAGCGGGATTTCCGGAACCGGCCAGTGAAGCAGCAGCAAATCGACATAGTCCGTGCGCAATTTGTCGAGGCTTTCCCGGGCACTTGTTAAAACATCTTGACCGGCGGCATTCGCCATTCCGATTTTTGTAGTAAGAAAAATTTGCTCCCTCGGTATTGAAGATGTTGCAAGTGCAGCACCGACATCTTGTTCATTCTCATAACGCTGTGCGGTATCAATATTGCGATAACCGATATCGAGAGCCCATTTTACGGCGTTGATACAATCTTCGCCTTGCATGCGAAATGTGCCGAAGGCCAGGGCGGGTAGCTGAGCGCCATGATGTTCGATTGTTTTCATGGATCGAGTGCCGGAAAATTAAACCGTATCTGAATTTGCAGGATTGCCGTGAATGCCCCACGACGTATCCTTGGCGGTAATAAACAAAAAATCCTCGTCACCGATAACCTCTGCCGAGTGAACAATATTAGGTGGAATGTGTACAATTTCACCCTTTTCAACCACTTTCACGTCACCCTCAATATCGTAGCGGACACGTCCCTGCAGAACGATGATGAATTGTTCATTGGGGTGGGAATGAGGTTCGGCCTTGGTCCCGGCGGGTATGCAGATATCGCCGAAAATTATGCGTTCACCTTCAACCCATGTTCCAACAGCGGTACTGTAGTTGCGCCCGGCTTCCGCTTTTTCCATATCTTTGGTGTCGTAATAGTATTGAGTCATTTTGAATTTTCCTATTAAGCGCTGCATTCAATGTCGAAAAAGAACGACGTTCTTTTGATTCATCTGTCAAGGAGAGGGCAGGCGTCTCAAGCCTGTTTTAACCTATGCCTGGCCACCACGTCGCTCGCGGAAAAGGAACATAGAACACGTGCAGGAAGATAAAATAAGCAGCGATACAAGTCCCAAGTGGAACGATAACGGCCATTCCAATGTTGCGGCGCGTTTTGTCCAGGGTCAAATGGAGCGATGTCAGAGACAGCATGAGAAAGCTGGATAGCCAGAAACCAAGGCCATACATCAAAAACATATAAGCAAGTACAATCAGGAAAAATACACCCACATCAGTGTAGATATCCCGGTCTTCCCGTACCAAGCGAATGAGGTCCGGCGCCTGATCAAGGATGGCAGCGAATATAACACGGGCGAAGAGAGCCACAGCGATTCCCAAAATGAGGTAAATGGCCAACAAGGGAAAAATCCAGTTTTTCACATCGTTGCCTGCCGAGTACAAGGCAACTCCGCCAACGACGAGTAGAACCAGTGCGGTCAGAAAATCTCGATCCATTAACCTATGCACGCTGTCATCTCCATTAATTCAACCACTTGAACCGACCTCGACAGGAACACTCTCGCGTTCTTTCGCCCGATCCCTTCTGTTCGTCCATACTGCCAGGGCAATAGAAAGAATTGTGAGAGTGATAAGTAAGATATTGATTGTCCCGCTGAAGAAAATTTTTCCGATTGAAGAGGCATCGGAAATGTACAGGGCCTGTACCAGCGAAGGTTCAATGATTGGTCCCAGGATCAGTCCGAGGCCAATGGGACCGGGATGGAATCCGAGCGGTCTGACAAGGAAGACGAACACGCCAAGTCCGAGCATAATATACACATCGAAGATATTGTTTCGAATAGCATAGGCGCCGATCACCGCCAGAAACATAATCAGAGGAGCTAGAAGCCGCAAGGGAATGCGAATTATTCGAACCAGCAACGGTGCAAACAAGCTGCCCAAGATGAAAGTCACAAATCCGGCCAGCATCAATGACCAGCCGAAAGCAAAGACGAGGGTACCGTCGGTCTGAAACAATTCCGGACCGGGGGTCAGACCACGCAACATGAGTGCACCGGCGATAACCGCAGCGGGTGATGAGCCTGGAACACCCAGTGTAACCAGTGGGATCATCGCTGCAGGAGCTGCTGCGTTGTTCGCAATTTCCGAAGCCGTGACACCGCGAAGATCGCCTTTGCCAAAGCGAGTTTTGTCCTTACTCCAGCGTACAGCTTCGTTATATGATACCAAGGCGGCAATTGGGCTGCCAGCTCCGGGCAGAATTCCGATAAAACAACCGATCACTGCAGAACGGATAACATGGACGGGATGCGCGAGTACCTTGTAGATCGTATTTAAGGTTTCGCCTCGTTTGGGTTTGTATTCGGCGATATATTCATTTTTGCGCAACCCGGTAACCATCGAGAGAACTTGAGGCACCGCAAAGACACCAATCAAACCTGCGACCAGGGATACGCCGCCGCGGAACTCCGGCACACCAAAAGTGAAGCGTGCGACTTCGTTGGCATGACTGATACCAACCGAACTAATCAATAAACCAATAGCGCCGCCAGCTAGCCCCTTCCAAATGGAATCCCCGGCAAGGCTGCCAATTATGGTTAGGGCGAAAACCCCCAACCAAAAGAATTCTGGAGGGCCGAACATAAGGGCAATCGCGATCATTGGGAACGCGAGCAGCAGGTAACATCCCGCACCGAATACTGTTCCGAGGGCCGAACTGAAACAGGACCCGACAATCGCCTCCTGTCCACGGCCTTGCTGGACCATGGGGTGGCCATCGAAGGCCGTGGCCATCGCCGCCGGTGTCCCCGGTGTATTCACGAGACAGGCAGGTATGGCGTCGGAAAACATCGCGCAAACATATAGGCCACCGAGCATTGCGATACCTTCGCCGGGAGGCAGAGCGAATGTGAAAGGGACGAGCAAGGCCGTTCCCATTGTCGCGGTGAGACCGGGTAGCGTACCGACTACCATTCCCATCATCACGCCCAGAGTGAGCCACAGCATGTAGGATGGCGAGAGCGCCTGTATTAGACCTTCGATCACCAGGATTCTCCTAACATTTTCACCGCTACCATTGTTCTGTCTCTCCCTTACGCGTTGTCCATTTCCGCATTGTACATTTCACGCGTAGAGGGAAAAGTTAAAGATTGGGGAAAGTTTATATCCTTGCCCCAAAGACAGGCTGCCCAAGCATAGAAAATTTCGATGCTCGGGCAGCTTCTCTGGAATTTAGAGCTATTTTATTTTTTTAACAGCATTTCCAGCATTTTTGCTCGACGCGCCACGGCTCCAGCAGCGTTCGCAACATATTTCTTGGCTTCTTCTGGAGTCTGAGCCATCGGTATCAGGCCGACTTTTAGCTGAGCATCTTTGACTGAAGGATCAGCAATTGTCTTCAGAAGGGCAGCGTTAAGAATTTTGACACGATCCGCCGGTGTTCCGGGAGGCGCCATGAGGCCCCAAGTTGTTTCCATCGTGAACCCTTTGAAACCAAGGGAATCCATGGTCGGAGCCGGCAATGCTGATGATTTTTTATCTCCCGCAAGGCCGAGCACATCAACTTTTGCACGGTGTTTTACCCCGTGGGAAGCTGCAAGGATGGATGCTTCAAAGTGTCCACCAATCAGGAATGGCAGCATCTTGCCAACACCGCCGGAGATTGGCACATATGTCGCCTTGATCCCTAGAGCATTGACCATTTCAGCATAATTTGAATGACCGGTACTTCCGACACCTGCGATGGTCAACTTGCCAGGATTTGCCTTGGCGAACGTAACGAGTTCCTTGAGACTCTTATACTTGCTTCCCTTTTTAACTGCGAGAGCGCCGACTGATTTTTCAGTCATACCGATATAGGCAAAGTCACCCGGCTTGTAGCCGACATCTTTACCCTTGGATGTCACGATGATATTGGGCACGACCACGTTGGAAATCGTGTAGCCATCTGGTTTCGAGCGGTACAGCTCGTTAAAACCAACCGCGCCACCGCCACCGGTCTTGTAGACAATCCGGATTTTGACGCCGAGATTCTTCTCCAGGCCAGCCTGAAGACGACGTGCCTGGGCATCTGAGCCGCCACCTGGCTTGTAGGGAACGATAAAGGTGATGTCCTTATCCGGAAAGGCAACAGCACTAACGTTGCTTAGCGCCAAGAATGCGCCAGCGGCTATTGCAACAAATCCGCCGGAAATGCTCTTAATATTCCAACTCATTTTTATTTTTCCTCCGATAGTTTTCAAGTTTGACTGTGTTTAAAAGGCGTCCTACTTCCAATACACGTGACATACTGATGAGAACACTAACTCACGCGGTCCGAAACAATTCACCTACACTGGAATGTGCTCCACAAAGAAGAACCTCCCCTAACACCATAAAGTTCATTATAATTAGGATGATAGAAAATTCCATACTAATAAGTTTTTTCATTATACTAAATAATTTGATTATAATTACTCACATAAAGTATGCAGCTCCGGTCACTTAGCTCTGATCACTTAAGGGCTTAGGGGCCATTTTCTCTGAGTTTTAACCGAGATTGAACAGATTTAGGTTCTCCCCTCGTGCTACTCGCAATCGAGCGGCTAAGAAATTGCAGCCAATCGCTTCCGAAGTTCGTCGACGTTGGGTACATCGGTATAATCTTCGCTCAGCTTTCCCGAGCCCGATGGACTCTTGCATGTGAAAAAGCGGAATGGAGCGTCAAGAATCTTGATGCCATGAACCGTGTTTCGTGGGATGTGAACGAGATCTCCAGGGCCGATGGTGAATATATCTTCATCAAGTATATGGGCGGCGCGTCCCTCGAGCACGTAGATAAACTGTTCGTCATTGGGGTGGTAGTGTGGTGGTGGCCCTTCACCGGCCATGTAAGTGACAATACCCACTTTGATGAGTTCACCTCCAAACTGCATCATCATGACATCCGGGTTTTTTATATCCGGGGTTGCCTCCATGTCCTGAGCTTTGTAGACCGGCATTGATTACTCTCCTCTTCCGAATATTTCTGTTCTTGGTCCGCTATAGTGTTGCCCGATAAGAGCAGAACCGAGCTTGAACACCTCTTGCCGGAAATAAATTCGTATTGAGATGTCAGATTGGACTAATTCGTATTTCTTCGCAAGCCGGAACATGGGGAATCGATGCGCATGTTTCACCCAATGTTCCATGAGTTCGGCTCGTGAAACATGGTGCAGATGCGTAATCCCGCTCTGTTCCCGGTTGTCTATCTAAATTTTTGATCCCGCGGTTGGTCCGCTATTCCGCAAAATAATTCAGATCTTCCTGAGAGAGCTTGAAATCCTTATTGCTCGGCCAGTCTTTCTTTCGCGAGACCATGTCGCTGCCATAACGAACGCGGAATAACAGGGTTCGATCCGGGCCGTTCGTATATTCATGAAGTTCACCGGGAGGATGAACGACAAAAGATCCGGGAACAATTTCGATTGTTTCCCCGGGTGTTTTCATCACACCGCCGCCCTGAAAACAGAAATAAATCTCGGTCGCGTGCGGATGACAGTGATTTGGGCTCACCTGACCAGGTTCCCAGCAGGCCACTGTCATATCTCCATCTTCAACTTTGCCCAGTATTTTTTCGACATGTTTTTCAGGACTGAAATCCTGTTCGGAAAGGAGGTTGAACCGAAGCATAATTAACTACCTCAATTGAATTGCAATTACCTCGTGCAAGAATAACAAAGCAAGATCAGATAACAAATTGAATTATTGCACCGACCAAACTGATGCACAAACACCACCCGTTCGACTATCTGAGAATCCCGGATTAGATGGTTATGACTATGGAGCGTATAGACTTAAATGATTTTGGAATTATCGCCTGGCAAACGATGTTGCTACCTCATCCTGTCCCCGCCCGGTTCCAGCCGCGGGCTCTGTCACCGAGACCTTCCCAGCCGTCGTCGGTGACCAGCACGGTATCTTCCAGCTTGATAAATCCCCGCCTGGGATGGCGCATAGTCGTTTCGATGGACAGGCACATACCGGCTTCAAGGGGTTTGACTGCATCATCCCTGGTATAGGAGAACCGTGGTTCGTTCATCAGACGCGGAGCCTCATGGCTGACGAGTCCCATGCCGTGCACGATAAAATGAGTGTATGGCGCATGCTCTGTGTTTTTAACCATTGGTTCGGCGACATCGGCGATTTCGCCGCCAATTGCTCCCGCGCGGACTGGCCGGCGGGCTGCCTGTTGGACTTCTTCAATGTACCCCAGAAGATCTTCCTGTTCCCCGTCAGGCTCTCCTATAATCCCCATACGGCACAGATCGCCGATATAACCCTGGTAGTTACCACCGCTGTCGAGAGAGATGATGTCTCCTTCTGAAAGTTTATCATCGGACGGTGCCCGATTGTGGGATAATCCCGCTGTAATCTGATTGTAGTCAAATTCCAGTCCCCGCGATAATTCCTCACGGA
>JBPCWG010000368.1:0-3187 GCA_051009705.1 Methyloligellaceae bacterium
TCCGCCGTGGCTTTGCCAACGGGAACCGCAACGGAAACCGCCATGCAGCGCTCACCGGCGGAACCGTATCCGGATCCGATCAGGGCATCGACCGCCTGATCCATGTCGGCATCGGGCATAACGATCATGTGGTTCTTAGCACCGGCAAAACACTGGACCCGTTTCCCGTATTTGGCGGACGTTGAATAGATGTATTCGGCGATGGGTGAAGATCCGACAAATCCGACAGCCGAAATATCGGGGTCATCAAGAATGGCGTCGACGGCCTCCTTGTCACCGTTGACCACATTCAGAATGCCTTCGGGCAATCCCGCTTCAAGCATCGGTTCCGCCAGACGCATGGGAACGGAAGGATCACGTTCCGACGGTTTCAGGATAAAGGCATTACCGCAGGCGATCGCCGGAGCGAATTTCCACAGCGGAATCATCGCCGGAAAATTAAATGGCGTGATCCCGGCCGCAATCCCCAATGGCTGGCGCACTGAATACATGTCTATGCCAGGCCCGGCCCCTTCGGAAAACTCTCCTTTCAGGAGATGTGGAATACCACAGGCAAATTCGGCTACGTCAATGCCGCGCTGGATATCGCCTTTAGAGTCAGGAATGGTCTTCCCATGCTCCCGGGACAACAATTCCGCAAGGGATTGCATTTCAGACTGTATCAGGTCTAGGAATTTGAAAAAAACCCTGGCCCGTTGTTGCGGATTGCGGGCAGCCCAGGCCGGTTGCGCACTTTTTGCGTTGGCCACGGCCTGGCGCACCTCGTCAGTGCTCGCCAGCGCAACTTTTGCCTGCACTTCACCCGTGTTCGGATCAAACACATTTCCGAAGCGGCCGCTCGTTCCCTGAACACGCTTACCGCCAATATAGTGACCGATTTCTGTTGTCATTTGCTGATCTGCGATCGACGGATCGATTGCACTCCCTGATATAACCTGGAATTGAATTCCGATGGCAATCGACGTTTCTCCAAGGACGTTATTGGGAAGCGTCATTGTTTCTTATTTCCAGCGCTTAAGTTGCGACTGATGCAGGGATTAAGTCAAGTGACAAAAACCGGAACAGTATTATTTCTACGCACCTGGCGGCAGAGCCGCATCGCGACGAACTGGAGATCAATAATTCTAATATACGGTTGCTCTAATCTTTTACCTTCCGGAATATCCAGTTGGCGAAAATCACTGTCACGATCCCCATGGCGATCTGGATCAGAACAAAGACCGGGACATCCTGCGGGCGTATGGATGCAAAAGTATCGGTGAACAGGCGTGCTATAGTCACAGCCGGGTTCGCGAACGATGTCGACGACGTGTACCAGTAGCCGCCGGTGATCACCAGGCCGACGGCATAGGGAACCGCCTCCGGGCGATGAGCCAGGCAGGCGAGTATCGTGAAAATGAGTGCGAAAGTCGCAACCACTTCGCCGACCCACTGACCGAGACCGGTGCGCGCATGGGTTCCCCATTGCACCAACTCCAGATCAAACATGAGATGGGCGAGTAGCGTCCCCATTATGCCGAAGACAATCTGCACGATGATGTAAAGCACGCCGGTTTTCGTTTCACAGTCTCCGCGAAACATCATCGCTACGGTCACGGCAGGATTAAAATGCGCACCGGAAACCGGACCGAACATCATGATCAATACAACAAGCATAACACCCGTTGCGATGGCATTCGCGAGCAGGGCGACGGCGGTGTTACCGGCGGCAAGTGTTTCGCCCATGATGCCGGATCCGACAACGGTGGTAACCAGGAACAGAGTACCCAGCGCTTCGGCGGCAAGTGATCGCGTCATAGACATATGAAGACCTCAACAATGTTTTCCGCGACACAATTTTATCGCGCGTTAGACTTTATCGCGCGTTAGTCAAAGCGGATTGGATACGTCTTTGCAACATAAGATGCGTGACCACTAAAAAAAAATGATCACATCCGAATTGGGAATTTGTATAGAATTGTACTGAAGGTTTCATGACGCGAATAGAACATCGCGTGAATCTTTTTTAATTTTAGACTGTTTGCAATTTTAAAGGTCACTTAGCCCAGCAACCAATTCATTATCGAATTGCGCACAAAACACGGTCGCTCCGGATAAAAAATTTCCGTCAGATTGTTTTTTCGGAAGATTTCACTCAACGCCGAAAATCCCTTCCGCAGTTTGTACTGCATCTCGTTACTGTAAACCGGATAGAGACCGCAGAAATGAATATTCTTACCCTCGCGGGTCACATAATTTCGAAAATTTTCACCGCCCAGAACCGGATGATCGATGATGAATCCATCCACTTCGCAGTCAGAAGTGATTCGTTTTTTTGATTCGAAATTCGGAATTGAGTGCCCGACAGACAGCCAAGTGTCGTATTTATGTGGCATTCGCGATAAAAAATTTAAATGTCGAATTGGAAAATTCCAGCGATCATTTTGCATTTTTTTTGCGTCAAACAGTGGCCAGTCGCCCGGCAAAGCCATGACAAGTTCGGAAAAATGCCAACACTCGACTTCCGTGTTTTGCGGATCCGCAAGCATGGGCAATGAACTCATCCCGGAAGTTACGAGATAATGAAAATTTCGATCAGAAGTTGCAGGAACGATCAGAATATCAACGCGAACAGTGTCAGGATCCTGTTCGTAGCACAGCATTTCTACCGGACCAATGTGTCGTTCGACGTGACCTTGAATTTCTTCGCAATCTTCAGTGAACTCAAACGATGAATCCGACGCCGAATAGTCCTCAATGCGCAACATTTGCGAACTTCCGGAATGAAAATACCAATTATCTGCAATTGACATGACGTGGCCCCCGCAACACCTCATTTAGAACGTGGATACGCGTGCAAATAGCCGCGCATGCTGATGACTCTGCATTGCAGGTACACATTTGCAAGTTGATTCAATCCGGCATTGGAAAGAGTCGGGAAAACCTGGGCATAAGTTTCAAATCCGCACGTACGAGAACAATGCCTGCGTGTCAGAAAGATTTTTTAGAAAAATTATTTCTCGGTTTTCTGCGATTTTTTTTTTGCATCGCCTAGAGTGTTTACAATGTATGAATAAAACTAAACACCGAGACGGTTGCTGAAGATGAGTCCGGTTTGAGTCAACTCGCGTGACAACATCGCCAGACTTTTTGTCTCGGAAGAAAAATTTCAGGCATGATTCTGTTTTCCGTACGACCAACTGTGACG
>JBPCWG010000369.1:0-2692 GCA_051009705.1 Methyloligellaceae bacterium
TTGTCATGTAGTCTCAAGAAAAGATAAATGTTTCCCAGTGCTTCCTGCACAAGAGGTAAGGAGGGATCTATCGAACCGGCTTGTTCGGCAAGCTCCAGCGCCCGCTCCCTAGCTGAGTGTTCCCCCAGGAACCAGTCATGGCGATACGTCTCCGCCAGCCCGGCATAGGCGGCCGCGTAGTTTGGATCCAGTTCAATAGCTTGCTTGAAATAGCTCTGGGCGCGCGCGTTTCCTTTGAGTGTGAAGTGCTTGTATTGCTCCCGTCCTCGCAACACATAATCATAGGCTTCAGCGTTGTGAGTTTCCGGAACGATGGCGCGCGTGTGAATTTCGGAAGTTATTTTGCACTCCAGGGCAGCTACGATATGATGTGTGACGTCATCCTGAACTGCAAAAATATCATCGAGATCACGATCATAGCGCTCGGCCCAGAGATGTGTCCCCGTTGCGCCATCGATCAGCTGTGCATTTATGCGTACTTTGTTTCCGGCTTTACGTACGCTGCCTTCCAACAGACTCTGCACACCGAGTTCGGCACACACCGTTTTTGCGTCAACAGTTCGCCCTTTATAAGCGAAAGTTGTATTTCTGGAAATTACGAGCAGGTCCGGTAATCTGGAAAGTTCTGTAGTAATATCTTCCGTGATACCATCTGCAAAATAGGACTGTTCGGGATCGGCAGACATATTGTTGAAGGGTAGAACCGCGATCGAGGACGCCATCTGCTGGATCGCTTCACCTGCGTCCGAATAAGATCCGCTCAGAGCAGAGGACGTCTCAGTATCCCAATGCCAAAGGTTGACAGGCCTCGGGATGTTTTTGAATGATTGCAGACCACCGTGTCGCCAGAAAGTATCCGTGCGATCGCGAACTTGCCTGTAGGCATCATCAGATAGAGCGATACCACCGGGTTCCGCAGCCGTTTCAATTCGAGCAGCGACATTGACACCATCACCAAATATGTCGTCGTTTTCCACGATAATGTCGCCGAGATGGATTCCAATTCGAAATTGGAAAAAAGATGTCCCGGACTCGACGGCCTGATTTCGAACTTCCATGCCTAGCTGAATGGCCACTGAACAGTTCACGGCCTCGAGAACGGATGAAAATTCAATGAGCAACCCGTCTCCGATGCTCTTGACGATGCGTCCGAAATGCCGGGCGACGAGAGGGTCTATCAGTTCTGATCGATGTTTTTGCAGGGTTCGCAATGTGCCAATTTCGTCTGCACTCATCATGCGTGAATAGTTCACAACATCTGCGAGTACAATTGCAGCCAGTCTTCTTTGAGAACCTTCCATCACGTCCGGATAGTAGCCACCCTACCAAACCGACGCAATGTCCAAATCAGGCCATGGGAACTGGCGCTCGATGCAGGAACGCCTCGTGGTGGATCGTCATCTGTTCTTTTTCTAGATGAACAACCCCGTACATCGCCGGTTCCTGACAGTAAGCCGTTCCCACACGCTCCCGAACTAGTGGCACCTGGTGATTGAGACCCGGCAGACTCGAGCAGGAAATTCCATGCCATTTCACAAAAGTCGCCCGATGAATATGACCGAAAAAAATATGCTGAACATTGTGCCCGTATCTGATCGTATCCGCAAATTTCTCCGCCTCATCGAGTTTGATACGATCCATGTAGGCCATGCCTACATCGAAAGGGGGATGATGCATGAATATATAAACCGGTTTATCGCCGGCATCAGAAAGTTGCCGCCGAAACCATTCGTGTCGTTTCGAACAATACTGCCCTTCGGAAACCTTACTGTGTTTCAGCGTATCCAGGAACAGAAAGACTTCTGCATCCGTTCGATAAGACTGTTGGACAAACCCGTGATCATCGGTAGGCGTATCAGGGAAATATCTGTAAAATGTCCGGCGGTCATCATGATTGCCAAGCAACAGAATTGTGCGGATCGGAAAGGTTTCCAGACGGTTTGCCATCCATTCATAGGCCGCTTCCCCGCCATTGTCCGTAATATCTCCGGTCAGGACACAAAACTCTGCATCACGGTGGCCTTCGACCATATCGTTCAGACACCGGTCCATACGATTCGCTGTGTCATTACCCCAAAGTATTTCTCCGGGTCCAACAAGATGCGGGTCGGTAAAATGTAAAAATTTCATCATCTGTTCCCCGGAACACATAATTCAGACAGTTTAACGTGTGGTCAGTCCTGTTTTCACAATTATCATTGTTTTCGTATCATGTTTATGGATTGATTCCGGACCATTTGCATCAATCAGGCAGACTCAAATGCTCCGGCGCAGGCCCGGTAGTAGTGAGAATTGTGAAATAGGTCTGGGGCAAATCAATGCCACGAGGCACCGTCTGCTTGGCCTCCAACCCGGCAATGAGTTCCACATGGGATTCGTACAAATCCTCTGCAAGCTCCGCAGATATTACAATATCTCCTCCCTGGCTTTCTTCCTGCAGGCGCGCTGCCAGGTTCACCGTGGTGCCGAAGTAATCGAGGAAACCACCCGTCGTTATGGCAATACAGGGACCAAGGTGCATGCCAAGCTTAAGGGTTATGTTCTGACCTGTGGCCTTTGAATTCAGAGACGTCAATTCCTGTTGAATTTCAATGGCCGCGGACATCGCATCGCGAGAATCGGAAAAGACGGCCATTACCGCATCCCCCATCGTTTTGATAAGAGCCCCGTGATGATTGCGAATTTTTCCCGC
>JBPCWG010000370.1:0-5608 GCA_051009705.1 Methyloligellaceae bacterium
GCGCCGAAGTGATCGACAAAATGGCGGCAGCTTTTATTCTCCAGGGTACATTGGACTACTTGAAAAAAAAGGATTGACAAGGGTCGATCGTCCCGACTTCCCTTCCAGTTCGAAGGAGAGGTCGGCAATGTAGGAGATTTTTTCAGATTCCCGTTCATCCTGTAAGCGCATTCCTTAAAACTGACCGACCCGGGCGACAATTCGATCTTTGTCCGGCAAGTAAGCCCCGGCGCCGTAACAATGGCGCCAATCTCCTGTAATACGGGAATTTATGAATCCGTCGGCGACAAACTCCGGTGCAAAATTGCGCAATTGAGAAGCTGCGAAGAGACGGGCAAGTTTTTCGACGAATTCCCGCGCCGCACCTTCTGCATCCACTGCCGAAGCCAGGGATTTGAACAGATCACCGCAGGCGTTTGCCAGGCGGGTATCGTCTCTGCACATCTCATGCAGGATCTGGGCGAACTGATCAAAAAGGGATTTCTCGCTGTGGAGAATCCGCAGAAGGTCCAGGCACATGACATTGCCCGATCCCTCCCAGATCGCATTTACCGGCGCTTCGCGATAAAGGCGAGCGAGGATGCCATCTTCAATATAGCCGTTGCCTCCCAGGCACTCCATGGCCTCATAAACAAAAGCAGGCGCCATTTTGCAGCACCAGAATTTGGTCACCGGGGTCATGACCCGGCGAATAATCTGTTCCCTCTCCGATCCGTGACCGTCGAAAGATTTGGCGAGGCGGAATGACAGCCAGGTCGCCGCTTCCCAATCCAGGGCCAGGTCAGCCAGCACCTGTGCCATGAGCGGCTGGTCCGCCAGTTCCTTATCGAAGACTTTGCGGTAGCGGCAATGGTGCACCGCATGGGCAAGGGCCTGTCGCATCATTGCCGCCGACGACACGGCACAATCCAGGCGGGTGAGGGTCACCATTTCAATTATCGTGGGTACCCCCCGTCCCTCCTCACCGATCCGCCAACCCTGGGCGGAATCAAACTCCATCTCTGACGAGGCATTGGAGCGGTTCCCCAGCTTGTCTTTTAAGCGCTGAATATGCAGACCGTTGAGACTGCCGTCGGGCAGAAAACGGGGAACAAAGAAACAGGTCAGACCCGCAGGCGCCTGGGCCAGCATCAAGAAGGCGTCGCTCATGGGCGCAGAGACAAACCATTTGTGACCACTCAGAGTATAGTCGCTACTCCCATTTCCGGAATTTGGTGCGGCTTCACTCGTATTGGCCCGGACATCGGTTCCCCCCTGTTTTTCCGTCATCCCCATACCGATGGTTGCGGACTTTTTGCGGGTCACGGGCTGGAACGAGGGATCGTAGCTTCGAGAAAGAATTTTAGGCAGCCAGTCCGACAACAGGTCAGAATTATCTTTCAGGCTGGCGAGCGAGGCATGGGTCATGGTGATGGGACAGCAGTGTCCGGGCTCCATTTGCACGGCCAGATAGCTACCCGCCACCCTCTCCACATGCGCCGGACCCGCCGGTGGCTTGTCCTCCTGCAAATAGTCCCACGTGGACGCGTGCAATCCCAGCTCCATGCTATGACGCATTGCCGCATGATAAGCCGGGTGAAATTCGACGAAGTCCTGGCGATATCCCCGGGAATCGAAATTTTTCAGGCGTGGCGGATTTTCATTGGCCAGGCGACCGATTTCCCGGGCCGCCGCACTGCCGGTGAAAATCCCGAATTTGCTCAGTTTTTTGCCTGAATCGGGGCTTGCGAATTGCTTGAGACAGGAGCGCAGGACGATATCCGTGTTGAGCAGGTCAACCTCTTCGAAAACAGGGCTTTGATTGAAAACCTGATGGGTTGCACTGGCCGAACGCGTTGCATTAACGGTCATGGTGTTTTTCCCCTCGAAATTAAGGGATCAGCATAACATGGTCTTGCTAATAGGCGTACTTGCTCATATACAGTAATTTTTGATGGACGCAGTCAAATCAAATCCCGCATTCCACTTCCCTCATCCGCATCTCCTGGGTATTGAGGGACTTAGCGAATCCGATATTGTCGGCCTTCTGGATCTGGCGGAAATCGCCGCTGAATCCAATCGCCAGGTCACAAAAAAACTCGACCTTCTTCGCGGCCGCACCCAGATCAATCTCTTTTTCGAAGCTTCCACCCGCACCCAGTCCTCATTTGAACTGGCAGGCAAGCGGCTTGGCGCCGATGTGATGAACATGGCCGTCAGCGCATCCTCCATCAAAAAGGGGGAAACCCTGCTCGATACGGCCATGACCCTTAATGCCATGCGCCCGGATATACTGGTCGTGCGCCATCATGCGGCGGGTGCGGTCGAACTGCTTTCCCAGAAAGTCGACTGTTCCGTGGTCAATGCCGGGGATGGAAGCCACGAACATCCGACACAGGCCCTACTGGATGCGCTGACCATCCGCAGGCACACGGGACGCATTGCCCGCCTGACCGTCGCCATTTGCGGGGACATCCTGCATTCAAGGGTCGCCCGCAGCAATATACTGCTCCTTAATACGCTCGGTGCACGGGTCCGTCTCATTGCGCCGTCAACCCTCTTGCCGGCGCGCGCCGAACGACTCGGTGTCGAGGTGTTCAATTCCATGGAAGAAGGCCTGAAAGGGGCTGACATCATCATGATGCTCCGACTGCAGAACGAACGCATGAACGGTAGTTTCGTGCCGTCGACCCGGGAGTATTTCAGGTTTTTTGGCCTGGATCAGAAAAAACTGAAACTGGCCAATCCCGAGGCCCTGATCATGCATCCCGGACCGATGAACCGCGGTGTCGAGATCGATTCAGCCATGGCCGACCACAGCCGCAGTGTTATTCGCGAACAGGTGGAGATGGGAGTTGCGGTGCGCATGGCCGTCCTCCAGGCTTTGTCCCAGAGACTGCGCAATGATTGACGGGACGTGAAGGTGACACTTCGATGAACGAAAATACCAGGCACAATCACCGGCCACTCGTACTCAAGAACGGTCGGCTTGTCGATCCGGAAAGCGGATTGGATGAGCCGGGCGGTGTACTTATCGAGAACGGTACCATTGTCGAAGTCGGATCTCATCTTCGCAACGAGGCTCCTAATCGGGCGCAGGTAATTGACTGTAACGGCAAACTCATTTGCCCCGGCCTCATCGACATGCAGGTTTACACCGGTGAACCCGGGACCGAACATCGGGAGACCCTGGCCACGGCCAGTCGAGCGGCGGCGGCCGGGGGAGTCACGACGATGATCGTCATGCCGACGACGGACCCGGTCATCGACGATGTGGCCCTCGTCGACTTCATCCTGCGCCGCGCCCGCGACACAGCCGTCGTAAAAGTGCACCCAATGGCGGCCCTGACAAAAAGCCTGAATGGCAGCGATATGACTGAAATCGGCCTGCTGAAATCGGCTGGTGCCGTGGCGTTTTCCAATGGCAAGGACAGCATTGCCGATGCGCAGGTAATGCGTCGGCTGTTGTCTTATGCCCGGGATTTCGGCGCCCTTGTGGTCCATGCCACCGAGGACCATTCCCTCGCGGCAACAGGCGTTAGGAATGAAGGCGAAGTTTCGAGCCGTATCGGTCTGCCGGGTATCCCGGTCGAAGCTGAAACGTTGATTCTGGACCGTGATATCCGCCTTGTTAATCTGACTGGCGGGCGCTACCACGCCGCGACAATTTCCTGCGCACCATCGCTGCACACAATTGTCGAAGCCAAAAGTGCCGAACTGCCGGTCACGTGCGGCGTTTCCATCAATAATCTGGCACTCAATGAAAATGATATCGGACCCTACCGGACATTTTTCAAAGTGCGCCCTCCCCTGCGTTCAGAGACGGATCGCCAGGCCCTGGTAGAAGGCCTGGCCCAGGGGCAGATTGACGTCATCGTGTCGGCCCACGATCCCCAAGATGTGGAGGAAAAACGCCATCCCTTTGCCGAAGCCCAGGACGGAGCCCTGGGGCTCGAAACACTGCTTCCGGCTGCGCTGCGCCTTTACCACAATGAAGAGATCGATCTGGTTTCCCTTTTGAAAACGATGACATTCAATCCCGCCCGGATCCTTGACCTGCCGAGCGGACGCCTGCAGGTGGGAGCGCCCGCAGATCTGATCGTTGTCGATCTTGAGATCCCGTGGATTGTCGAACTGGAGAAACTGCACTCCATTTCCAAGAACTCTCCGTTTGAAGAAGCCCGTATGCAAGGCCAGGTCGAAAAAACCATTGTTCAGGGAAAGATTGTCTTTGACCGTTCCCAGGAACCGGCGTGAATTCTATTTTCATTTTGGCCCATTCGGGCTATGACTGGTCGGCGATAACGAAACGGTTTTGCCCGGACCTGGCATGGTTTTGATTGATTACTTTACAATTTTTGGAATTCTCATTGCCGGTTATGTTCTGGGTTCTCTTCCCTTCGGTCTATGGCTGACGAAATTCGCCGGACTGGACGACATCAGAACAATCGGTTCAGGCAATATCGGCGCCACCAATGTTCTCAGAACAGGCAACAAGGGCATCGCCGTTGCCACGCTTCTTGCGGATGTCCTGAAAGGAACCGCAGCCGTCCTGATTGGGAATTATCTTTATCCCGAAGGCGGGTTGCTCGCCGGTCTCGCGGCCTTTGTCGGACATCTGCACCCGGTGTGGCTGGGGTTTAAAGGCGGCAAAGGTGTCGCGACCTATATCGGCGTTCTCCTTGGCCTTTACTGGACCGCGGCCCTGTTGTTCTGCACCGTGTGGCTGGCAACCGCACTGCTGTTTCGTTATTCGTCGGTGTCGTCCCTGGCTTCGACACTGATTATTCCACCCAGTTTTTATTTTCTGGGCAAGCCACTCCTGGCGATACTTTTTTTATGTATGACGGCGCTCGTATTTTTAAATCATGATGCAAACATTGTCCGCCTTCTGACGGGGAAGGAATCTAAAATTGGATCCAAGGAACATTGAACTCTCTATTTTAAACAATTACTCCAGCCCAAACATTGCCCTGACGGAACAACAGAAATTCAACTGGCTACAGCTTATTCGCACACCGCATGTCGGGCCGATCACGTTTCGAGATCTCATCAACACCTATGGTGGATCGAGCCAGGCACTCGAGGCCCTGCCGGATCTGTTAAACAGGAAATCTTCAAAAAAACGGCGAAAAATCGCTTCCGCATCAGATATTTACCGGGAACTTGACCGGGCGACGGCGCTAAATATGTCCCTGATCGCGCGCGGGGAAGCACACTATCCGAAATGGCTTGGTTTTATCGATGACGCCCCGCTACTCATTTATGCGCGCGGACAGCTGGACCTTATTTATCACCCGATCGTCGCCATTGTCGGCTCTCGAAAGGCCTCTGCGGCAGGAAAAAAAATCACGGAGACATTTGCATCGGAATTCGGACGGCGCAATCTCATGGTGGCTTCAGGGCTCGCAAAAGGGATTGATACCGCGGCTCACCGCACAGCACTGATGAGCGGCACAATCGCCGTTGTCGCCGGCGGACTCAATATGCCTTACCCGGAAGAAAACCGGGACCTGCACGGGCAGATTTCAAAGCAGGGGGTCATCATATCGGAATCGCCCCCGGACATGCGTCCCCGCGGTGTCGACTTTCCTCGGCGCAATCGCATAATTTCCGGAATTTCCCAGGC
>JBPCWG010000371.1:0-10595 GCA_051009705.1 Methyloligellaceae bacterium
CTACTCTTTCCATTGGGGATCGCGTTTGTCCAGGAAGGCCCCAATTCCTTCCGCCGCATCTTCTTTTGACATGTTGACTGTCATGACATCGCCGGCGAATTCGTAAGCTTCCTTGATGCCTAGCTCAAGCTGACGGTAAAAGGCTTCCTTGCCTATTTTTACGGCCTGGCGAGACTTGGAGGCAATCAAACGCGCCAGTTCAACACAAGCCACATCCAGGTTTTCTTCCTCGGTAACGTCGGAGACGAGGCCCATCTCCTGGGCGCGTGTCGCCGAGACTGGCTCGCCCGAAAGCAGCATGCGCATGGCATGCTTGCGGCCGACATTTCTTGAGAGCGCCACCATGGGTGTCGAGCAAAAGAGACCGATGTTAACACCTGGTGTGGCAAATGTAGCGGTATTCGTGGCCACTGCGAGGTCGCAGGTGGCCACCAGCTGGCACCCGGCCGCGGAGGCAGGTCCATGAACCCGCGCGATGACCGGTTGCGGCAGGGTGATGATTTTCATCATCAGGGAACTGCAGTTATCGAAAAGCTGACGATAAAATTGCTCGGATGGATTGTCCCGTATTTCACGGAGATCATGCCCGGAACTGAACACAGGCCCGGCTCCCGCGAGGATGACGACACGAATTGCGGTATCCTGTGCAATGTCATCCAGCTCACGGATCAGCGCATTGATGAGGTTCAGGGAAAGGGCATTGCGTTGCCCGGGACGGTTCAAGGTCAGAGTGCAGATGCCGTCCTGAAATTCCCGCAGGAGGACGTCTGCGTCGACGTTGGCGCTCGAATTATTTGCTGCGTTGGCAGGCGTCATAACGCACTCCTGATCATTTGTCTCTTCGAAGAGTTGCTGTCAATCACCGTCTGGCTCCTGTTCGAGATAGGGCGGCCAGGATCCTCGCATTTGTATCAAATTCCCTGGCTTGAATCCAGCGGGACTCTTTTGCATTATCAATGAAAGCCGTAGATCGAGGGGGCCTCGGGCAATGGGATGACAATGCCATCCTGTTGCGGGTAAATTCGCGAACAACCCATGCAACCCCCAAGCCATTTTCTTCGGTCCAGAAGTCCGTTAGAAGATAAGTGAGACTCAAGATAGCAAATCATGAAAACGATAGATAAGGGACAAGGATCACCGGCACTTTTTTTCGTTCACGGGTTCCTGTGCGCATCGGATGACTGGACTCATCAGTTCAGTCATTTTCAACAACGCCATCGGGTGGTCGCACCGACATTCTGGGGCCACGGCGGAACAGACCGGTGTCCTGAAAGCTTGTCAGTCAGCCTGTTTGCGCGGGACTGTATCAAACTGCTTGAAGAAAAAGAGATCAATGATGTTGTCCTCATCGGTCATAGTATGGGGACCCGTGTTCTGTTTGCCATTTCCCAGGAGATCCCTGAGAAAGTCAGAGGTATGGTCCTCCTTGATGGCAGCCGAATTTCGGGATCCGGCGGCAGGGACAGATGCATTCTTGAGTTCAGGGCCGAAGTTAAAAATATTGGCTACGAAAATTTCATAACCCGCACATTTTCTGCAATGGTATCCAATCCGAAGTTTGTCGAATTTCGAAATCGACTCGTCCGGCGGGCTCTTGATGTCCCTGAGGACTGGGCCATGGAGCTGAGATGCAGTACGATTGAATTTGACAGTGATGCTGTTGAAACGGCTGTACAAAATGCCCGCATGCCGCTTCTTGTCATTCAGTCTACCGACAAAATCGACAATCAGATATACACACCGCTCAAACCCGGCGATAGTGCCGCTTATGCGGCATTTATTAAGGCCAATGCACCTCATGCGGATCTGAGCTATCTCAGTGATGTCGGCCATTTTGCCGCCTGGGAAGTGCCCGAATTGGTCAATTCTCAAATTGAAGACTGGATGGACAAAAAAAATATTCGATCAGAGTTCCCGGAAATTGAAAGTGAATGACGACTTGCGGCCTCTAAGAAAGCTGAAAAAGCCATTCTCCTCCGAAACGATTTTTTCAGCTCGAACTGTCGAATGTGGCGATTGACGAAGTGATGAGAAGCAAATGACAAGTCAGGATCAACCCCTTCCGGACAAGCTCTCCAGAGAGCTCTGGCTGTTGATTGTCACTCTGATTATCATTCAGATTACGGTGACCTTCACCAGCCTTGCTCTCGCTGTATCGGCCCCGCTGGTTGCCCGCGCTTACGGCATATCCACCGAGTTCATAGGCTATCAGATCAGCCTGATTTATGTCGCTGCCGCAATGACGGCAACGACGGCCGATTACCAGCTCAACCGCTGGGGCGCCATCCGCACAAGCCAGTTCAGTCTGCTGTTTTCCGCCGTCGGTGCCGTCTTAATAATTTTGCCGTCACTATGGTTCATCGTTATCGGTTCGTTGCTCATTGGAGTTGGCTATGGAATGACAAATCCGGCAGCCTCCCAGGTGCTTATGGGCTCGACGCCGCCGCATTATCGCAATATCGTTTTTTCTCTAAAGCAAACCGGTGTGCCGGCAGGTGGTATTTGTGCCGGCCTTATCGTTCCGGCCATCAATCAGTACGCCTTTTGGCAGGCTGCGCCGCTGCTCGGGGCGGCTCTGTGTTTATTATTGGTCGTGCTCGTGCAACCCATGCGCCGACGCTGGGAAACGCCCCTGAATGTTGATGTAAAATTTAACCTCGAATCTTTCCGCGGTCTTAAACTCTGCCTGACGAACAGGAACCTTTTCTGGCTGTCATTGGTAGGGCTTTTTTTCGGTGGTGTTCAATTGTGCCTCGTGACTTTCACGGTGGCCATGCTTGTTTCGCAAATTGGGTTCACCCTGATTGCCGCGGGGGCTGTGCTCGCCGCTCTGCAAATGGCCGGATTGACCGGTCGGATTGTGTTCGGATTTGCGGCAGATAAGTTTCTTTCAGGTCTGCACGCCCTGATATTCATGAGTGTGATCAATGTTGCCGGTGCACTGACGATCTATTTTCTCGATGCAGGCTGGCCGGTATGGCTGATTTATCTGACCTTCATTGCGTTCGGATCCTGTGCATTGGGCTGGAATGGCATTATTCAGGCTGAAGCAGTTTCCAATGCACCGCTCAACCACTCGGGAGCTGTCATCGGCGCCATGTCCGTTCCAATGTTCGGGGGGGTGATCATGGGGCCTGCGGTATTTGCACTGCTGGTGACGTTCACGCAATCTTACACGGATGCGTTCTTGCTTCTGGTTCTGTTTGCGGGCGCTTCACTGGCTTGCCTGCTTATGCTCGATCCAAGGCAGAAATAGAACATTGGATTGGCGGGATTATTGCGTCAGGATCCGCTGGCCGTGGGACTATATCGCGATGAAAATTTTGCGTGAGCCGCATCGTAAGTAGAAACGGCGATTAGAAAGATGTGCTTGTCATTGGCATAGTATTTGCGGGTCACGACAAGTCCCGGACTATTTGGCGGAACATTAAGTTTCTTTGCGGCCGCTCCGTCGACGAGGGTTGCCGAGATTTCCTGTTCGACTTCCTGGACCTGAAAGCCAAATTTTTCTGCGATAAAGACGGCGGTCGATCCCTTCACATTATTCATTTCGTCGATGACGGAGGCATAGAGTTCGTCAAGGAAAATCTCCGCCACGGCGATCGTTTGTTCCGAGGTCTTGATTTTTTTACGCCTTATGGCTTCGAGGCGGACAAACCGCCTGCCAAAGCAGCACCCCAACCTGTCGGCCAGTTTTCTGTTGACCTGGATAACTTTCTTTTTTCCGAAAAACAGGCGTGATTCTGTAGCGAAAAGTATCAGCTCTTCGATGGACTGGATGTTCTCCGTGAATGCATAGCCTGTAGATTTCTGCAGGACTTCAGAGCCCCGGCCTTGGCGCGACAAAACAAGGCCGCGGGCCCGCAGTTCACTGATGGCGTGACGGGCAGTGTGGCGGCTGACACCATAGTGTGAGACGAGTTCATGCTCCGTCGGCAGCAAGTCGCCGACATTGAACTCACCGGATTTTATACGCTCAGTGAGCGTATCCGCGAGAAGCATATATTTTGGAGAACGACCGAGCATGATGTTTCACAGACAAAGAGTTTCACAGGCAAAGAGTTTCACAGACAAAGAGTTTCAGTATGCGATCAAATTGTTTTTGCGGATTTTAGTTCTTCAATTTCGGCCTCATCGAGCCCCAATTCCCGCAACAGGTATTCGGTGTGTTCACCCAGCTCCGGCGCCCCCCGGTCGTCAAACTCGTTGTCACCGGTACTACGTATGGGCGCGCGCATGGATTTAAATGTCTGTCCGGATTGATGTTCCAATTCTTGAATCCTCTCACTCGACAGAACAAACGGATTTTTAAAGGTCGACTCGAGATCCATGACAGGTGCGGCTGGTATCTGGCCTTCAAAAGTTTCGAGCCAGGCCTCGGTTGTCCGGGTGCTCAGCGCTTCATCCAGCAGGTCTGTGAGATGTTCCCTCTGTTGCAGCCGATTGGCAAAGCCCTTGAAGCGTTCATCTTCGATCCACGCTTCACGATCAACCAGTTGGCAGAGCTTGGGCCAGAAATTTTCCTTGTTGCACATCAGGTAGATCCAGCCGTCGGCGGTTTTATAAAGCTGGCACGGGGTAAGGGAGGGGTGAGCGGATCGGGCCGTGCGTTCCTGGAAATAGTCTGCGTTCATCGCCCAGTAGCCGAGATAGTTGAGATTGAAAAACGCCGTGTCAAAAAGATTGACGTCGACATCGCGACCAATCCCGGATTTCTTTGCGGCCAGGATGCCGGATACAATTCCGAAGGCCATGCTAAGACCTCCCATATAGTCGACAATTGAAAGCCCGAACCGGTTCGGCGGACCATCAGGTTCACCGCAAAGGGAAAAATAACCGTTTTCCGCCTGCATCAGATAGTCAAATCCGGGCCAGGATTTTCTTGGCCCCTCACGGCCATAGGCGGAACAGTGGGCACAAATGATGGCCGGGTTGGCGGCCGCCAGCGCCTCATAGGTGAGGCCGAGCTTTTCAGGCACATCGCCACGCAGATTGTTGGCCACGGCATCGGCATTTTTAACGAGACGATGGAAGATGGCCCGGCCTTTTTCGTCCGTGATATCCAGTGTCAGACTTTTCTTGTTCCTGTTGCAACTCTGGAAGAACAGGCTTGAGGCCGAACCTTCGGTGCCGTCGATGAAATAAGGCCCAAGGGCACGGGCATAATCGCCTCCGGTCTTGGGGTTTTCAATTTTGATAACCTGAGCGCCGAGATCGCCCAGATATTGAGTGCCGAAAGGCCCGGCCCCATATTGTTCGACGGAAAGTACCTTAAGACCCTCGAGTAATCTCATGATTGCGCCATTTGTTCAACGATCTGGTCGACGACACTATGTCCCCGTTTGGTGGCCAGGAACGAACGTGTCATGTCCATGACGATGACACCGTCCTGATTCTTGCCGATGTGTTTGACCCGCACAATGCCCTGGGTGGGTCGGGACTTGGAATCCCGTTTGCCAAGCACTTCGGTTTCGGCGTAAAGCGTGTCACCTACAAATACCGGGGCGGGAATTTTGATCTCCTCCCATCCGAGATTGGCAATCGCTTTCTGGCTGGTGCTGCTCACGCACATGCCGCAGACGAGGGAAAGGGTGAATGCTGAGTTCACCAGATATTTGCCGAATTCGGTTTTCGAGCTGTAGTTGGCATCAAAATGAACGGGATGGGTGTTCATCGTCAGATTGGTGAACCAAATATTATCTGTTTCCGTGACGGTTCGTCCGGGCCAGTGCTCGTAAATATCACCGACTTCAAAATCTTCGTAATAAAGACCGGGATCTTCCCGATACCGATTTTCCCCGACTTTTCTCATGCCAATTTTTTCGATACTCATCGCATTCTCCTGCGCTTTCATGTGAGATAATTTTAAACTTCTTAGTGTAGTCAACCGGCCGCGGCGACAATTCGTTTCGCGCGCTCCAATATTGGTTTGTCCACCATACGTCCGCGGAAATTAAAGGCACCGCGTCCTTCTGCTTTGGCTTGAGCCAGCATCGCCCGGGAATCTTCCACCAGGTCTGATGCCGGTGTGAAGACAGTGTTTATTGGGCCGACCTGGTGCGGATGAATGGCGATCTTACCGGCAAAACCCATTTTTTCCACTCTCTCGGATTCTTCCCTCAAACCTGCCTCGTCTTTGAAGTCGAGCCAGACACCGTCAAGGGCCAGTGTGTTGTTCTGTCCGGCAGCTGCGACTATCATCCCCCGGGCCCAGGCCAGTGAGTCCCAGTCCATGCCGCATCCCGTTTCGGCTGCGTAATCCGCTGATCCAAAGGCAATCGCAGCGACGGCCGGGGCATTATGCAAAATTTGCGCGGCATTCAGCACACCCTGTGCTGTTTCGAAAACCGCCAGAATATCCGCGGAAATTATTCCCTCATCCAGCAGGCTTCGGCACTGGGCAATCTCGGCAGCTGATTCCACTTTCGGCAGAACAATCATCGGCGGAGGCACAGGCCAGTCGGTTAGCGCCAGCACATCTCGCAACCCGTCGATTGTATTCAGGGAGTTAATGCGCAAGGCGATACCGGCAATCTGCTGGGTGTCGATCTTTCGTGCCCACTCTTTTAGAACTTCACGGCATCGCGTGCGTTCTTCCGGGGCCACACCGTCTTCGAGATCCAGAATGATCCAGTCTGCACCCGTGCCGCGCGCTTTTTCCAGCTTGTCGAGTTTCGTTGCCGGGGTGAACAAAAGACTGCGGGCGCGCATTGACAATTTGACCTCGTTTAAGTTCTTTGATATATACGGTTGTCCGGACAAATTATGGCTTAGCATTTACTAATTTGTCAAGCTGTTCAATCTTAGTCCGGTATACGTGACAATTTGAATGATGTATGTTTTGGAAATAACCCGCTAGTGACATTGCGTCAAATGACAGTGTCATCAAAGTTCATTGATTGGGAAGAAATCTATGCAACCAATATTCCAACACTCGAAATTAGCTCTCGCATCCCTGGCGACAGGATTGCTGTTTGCCGGTGCGTCAGCCGTCTCAGCGCAAGAGCATAAAATTGATATTTCCCTGGAAACCGGTCCCAACCACGTACGCAACCTCTCGGTTGTGAAATTTGCCGACGAGCTCAACAAGAAGTCGGGTGGTAAGCTGAAAGTTAAGGTCTTTCATGGCGCTTCAAAGTACAAGGGAACCAACGTTCCTACGGCTCTGGCTCAAGGTGCTTTGGATATGGGCATGCCCGGGACCTGGCATCTCGGGAAATTCGTATCTGAATTCAATGCGCCTGGACTACCGGTTCTTTACGGCGCCAAACGTGATATTCAATACAAACTCTGGGATGGACCCGTTGGTAAGGAACTCGTTTCCAAGCTTGAGAACAAACTGAAGGTCAAAGTTATCGGCCGCTGGATTGATCTCGGCTATGGCCAGATGTTCTTTGTGAAAAAGAAAGTCACCAGCCACGCGGATCTCCAGGGCATGAAGATCCGGGCACCCGGTGGAGCGGCAAACCTGGCGCGTTATGAAGGTTTCGACGCAAAGGCCATCAAGATTTCCTGGCCTGACGTACCACAAGCTCTGCAACGGGGAACGGTCGATGGCGTGCTGACAACCCATGAATCCGTCAGAAGTGCAAAACTCTGGGATTCCGGATTAAAATATGCCTATGACGACTATCAGGGGTTCTTCCAGTATGTCCCGGTCATGAGCAAGCGCGCATGGGACAAGCTGCCCAAGGATCTGCAGGATCTGATTGTATCTACCTGGGAAGCCAAAGTTGATGAAATGCGTAAATTTGCCGAAGAGCGACAGAATTCTGCCCGTTCTGATGGCGCGAAAAACGGTATCCAGCGTACCGATGCCAGCGATGCCGATATCGCGGCTATGCGTACCAAGCTTATGAAAGGCCAGGCCGATCTGGTCACAAAGCTCAAAATGGATCCGGCATTTATTGCCAAAATCAACGCTGCATTAGGTAGCTAAGCAATGCGGAATGCCAGGGTTGCAAAAGCTTCCCTGGCTTCATCGCATTGAGGGTGAGGCAATGTGTCCGGATTCATAGATACCTGGAACCGCGTTGAAAATTTTGTCATGGGGCTCTTTGCCATATGTGCACTGTCCCTGACGTGCTTTGAAGTTTTTGTACGATATTTTTATCCAAGATATCTGCCCGACTGGGGGACCGAGTTCGTCGTATATTTTGTCGTCTGGGCAATTTTCATCGCCGGTTCGGCGCTTGTCGAACAAAGCCGGCATGTTCGCGCCGATCTCATTATTCGTCTTCTTTCCCCTCAGGTTCAGAGAATACTGCAAATCATCACATTGCTCATAGGTCTATTCTTCGCGGCCGTTCTGTTCTGGTACGGGATAGAGGTTGTGGAGTTCGCCCGCAATCTCGACGAGCGCAGTGAAAGCTCCATGCTGTTTCCCTTATGGGTCTATTATTTGGGATTGCCAACGGGGATGGGTCTGATGATCATCCGATACCTGCGTCAGATCTATCTCTATGCCTTCCAGTTCGATAAAGAGACAATGCTTATCGGAGAAGAAAGTGTCTTCAGGGACAAATAGGTCTGTCACAGATATCGGATCTAAGCGCATCGGCTATGCACAGACAGGCATTGTGACAAAAACAATATTTAAGGCTCCACTTTTATGACTCCAATTCTCGTCATCGGTGCTCTCTTCAGTTTTCTGGCCATAGGCCTTCCCATATTCCTGGCTCTCGGATTCCTCTCCCTGGTATTATTCTGGGAAGAGGGCATGCCAATGATCGCATTGCCGCAACTCTTTCTCGATCATCTCAATTCCCTGACACTCATTGCCATCCCCTTTTTCGTCATGGCCGCTACATTCATGCAGCGGGGTGGTATCGCCAAAGCGCTTATTGATTGTGCCCAGGCGTGGGTAGGGTCCATGCGCGGTGGTTTGGCCCTTGTCTGCGTCGTCGCGACAACCATATTTGCGGCCATCAGCGGATCCTCGGTGGCGACTGCCCTGGCGATGGGCACCATTCTTGTCCCGGCCATGATTGCCCGCAACTACGAACAGCACTTTGCCCTCGGCGTGGTCGGGGCGTCGGGAACCCTCGGCATTCTTATCCCGCCAAGCCTGGCTATGATTGTTTTCGCGGTCATTGCCGAAGAATCCGTCCCGAGATTGTTCCTCGCCGGCGTCATCCCCGGCCTCATGCAGGCTGGATTGTTTATCATCTACATCATGATCTACTGCAAGGTGAAGGACTATCCCAAGGAACCGGGTCTGCCGCGGGATCAATTCCTCAAGGTAAACGTTCATGCCATTCCGGCCCTGTCTATACCGGTCATAATCCTCGGGGGGATATATAGCGGTATCGTAACAGTTTCCGAAGCCGCCGGAATGGCAGCGCTGGTTTCCATTCTTGCCAGCGTCTTTGTTTACAAGGGAGTTTCGCTCCGGGAAGTTCCCGGGGTTATGGCCGAGTCCATAAAGATCACCGCGACAATCGTCTTTATCATCATGGGGGCATTGGCCTTTGGCCACTGGATAACAGGTGCGGGGATCGCCGATCGTCTGGTGCAGTTCGTCGTAGAGCAAAATTTGAAAGCCTGGCAGTTCCTGCTTTTCATGAATATCATGATGCTCGTACTGGGTATGTTTCTGGAAGTGTTTGCGGTTATTCTGATTACGGTGCCGCTGGTTCTGCCACTGCTGGAACCTCTGGGAATCAGCCCTATCCACTATGCGATTATTGTCACGGTAAACATGGAGCTGGCGCTCATTTCGCCGCCCATCGGGCTTAATCTCTATGTTCTTTCATCCATTTCCAGTGCGTCCATTGCAACGGTGATCAGAGGTATTCTGCCCTTCATCATCATCATGCTCATACAGCTTGGCCTGGTCACCTACGTCCCAGAACTGTCGCTGTGGCTGCCGGAACTGGTTTACGGAAAATAGTCTCAGGCGATTTAAGCGGCCATACCGGATCCTTTTGTAAACCTGTCAACCAGCGGCGGCGGCGACTACTTCGCTACCACCGATATATTCGCTACCACCGATATAAAAGACAGCGTCACCGCGTAAACGGCGATGCGCAAGGAGTGCACCCGGCTCGAAAATTAAGGGTGGTACCCAAGGGCATGTCCTGCACACGAAAGTGCCTGCTGACCCGAAACGATGAGTTCCTGTTTAATTTTGCAGCGGGGATGAGAGGCGGGTGGCGAATGGGGATTGCCGGTGGCGAACGAGCCACCGGCTTGAAATACTAGTTCTTTTCCGTCGTGCTCTCTTGCACAACAGTTGCCAGCTCATTTGATGAACCGGTTTGCTCGACCTGCTCGGCTTGTTCCGTATCTTTTTTCACGGACTCAAGCTGGGCGTCGGCTTTCTTTACGTTTTCTTCGAGTTGTGCCGTATCAATTTTGCTGGAGTCATGTTCAGCCATCTTGTTGAATTCGCAAGCTATTGCTGCTGTTGACAAACCAACAGCGAAAGTAATGGCAGAAATCAAGGCGATAAATCTTGTCATGTAGACCTCCACTGGAAAGTGTCTTCCTGGATTTAATGACTTTGAGAAAGTAAAATCTTATCACGATCCGCAAATTTTACAACAGTTGGGGAATTATCGAATGACCATAAATAGTAAGCGAGGTGCCGAAAT
>JBPCWG010000372.1:0-2519 GCA_051009705.1 Methyloligellaceae bacterium
CGAGCAGAGCGAGCTGACGAATAGCCTCGGCCGTCACATAAAGAACTGTCTCCATGCGCTGGGGGTCGGATTTTTTCAAAGCCCAGGGTTCGGAATTGGCGAAGTACTTGTTTGTTTCGTTGACAGCGGACCAAATGACTTCAAGACCGCGGTGCAGGGCCTGACGATCTATGGCTTCACGAACATCTGTGATTAAACCACCGATATGCTTTAAGATTGTTTCGTCCTCCGAATCCAAAGCCCCGCAATCCGGAATTTTACCACCACAGTTCTTGGCAATCATGGACAGGGAGCGCTGAGCGAGATTACCGAGATCATTTGCCAGATCCGCATTGATACGATTGACAATCGCTTCATGACTGTAGTTTCCATCCTGGCCAAAGGGGACTTCACGCAGGAGAAAATAACGGAGAGAATCTACACCATATTGTTCCGCAAGAGAGAACGGATCGATCACATTACCCACGGATTTGGACATCTTTTCCCCCTTGTTGAATAAGTGGCCATGGGCGAAAACACGTTTGGGGAGTTCTATACCGGACGACAACAGGAATGCCGGCCAGTACACCGTATGGAACCGAATAATGTCCTTGCCGACAATATGAACATCCGCCGGCCAGAAATTTTGCCAGCTCTCTGATTCCTCGTCCGGAAATCCGACACCGGTTATGTAGTTGGTCAGGGCATCAACCCAGACATACATGACGTGATTGGGATGACCGGGAACTTTCACGCCCCAGTCAAAGGTTGTGCGGGAAATGGAAAGGTCACGCAATCCGCCTTCGACAAAGCTCCTGACTTCATTCCGTCGTGTTTCCGGCCCGATAAATTCCGGGTGGGCGGCATAATGCGCGAGAAGCTTGTCCTGATAGGCCGAAAGTTTGAAAAACAGGCTTTCCTCCTCGACCCATTCAACCGGTGCACCGCCAGGTGAAAACTTCTCGCCATTGTCTCCATTTGTCAGTTCAGATTCTTCAAAATAAGCTTCGTCACGAACCGAGTACCAGCCGGAATAGGTATCGGAATAGATATCGCCATTGTCTTCCATGCGCTGCCAGATAGCCTGTGATGCCGCGTGATGACGCGCTTCACTCGTGCGGATGAAATCCTCATTGGAGCAATTCAGCGCTTTAACCATTCCCTGAAACTTAGCGGAGTTTTGATCTGCGAATTGCCGCGGAGACATGTCCTGCTCCCGGGCCGACTGCAGCATTTTTAATCCGTGTTCATCCGTACCGGTTAGGAAAAAGACCTTATAGCCGTCCAGGCGTTTGAACCGGGCGATGGCATCCGTGGCAATGGCTTCATACGCATGGCCAATATGGGGCTCGCCATTGGGATAGGATATCGCCGTTGTGATATAGAATGTTTTTTTCTCGGACATTACTATTCTCGATAGCCTTTCGGACTTCGCTATTCTCACTAGACTTGCAGACTGGGACACCGCCCTGCCGTCATTGGATTGATCGCCTGGCGAGCTCTTCAATCCGATGAAACACGTCGATAATCAAATTCTTTTTATCTAAATTAAGATCCTGCACTTCGCTGCGCATGCGCGCCATTGTTTCCCACAGCTCTGCCCAGAGTTCAAGAGTATGGGGTGAAATAAAGCGGCTGGCAAAATTTTTCTCCCGTTCCACCTGAAGCGGTTTTCCGGCTTGGAAAATGATTCCCCTGTGTATGACTTCCATCAGAAAGTTAAGAAAGAATTCGAACTTTTGCCCGGCATTTGCCGGAACTACCTGATCACAGACTTTAAGCAATTCGACTTTATCTACATTGGGGAGGCTGTCCAGCAATTGCATAATCGTCAGGTAAATGGAAAAGCTTTCCTTGTCCGTCAGCTGCAGGGCCCGCCCCACACTTCCCTCAGCCAGAGATGTGATAGTCTGGATTTCACTGTGCCAGAGTTCCAGAAAACTGGGATCCGGATCCGGCGTCCGCGCCAGCACATTTTGTACCGCTTCCGCGAGATCCGCCGGCTCCATGGAAACAAATTTCAGCACTCGGCATCGGGAGCGAATGGTAACCGGCAGTTTCCCGAGAACCGAGGTAATCAGTAAGAAAACTGTATTTACTGGCGGTTCTTCCAGGGTTTTTAACAGGGCATTTGCCGAATTGATATTCAGATCATCGGCCCGATCAATGATCACCACACGCCAGGAGGATCCGGCACGGGTTGTTTGGACAAAGGAACGTAGCCGGCGCACCTCGTCAACGGGAATTGACGTAAAGAAATTCTTTGTCTGCTTATTCCAGGGACGGCGCAGAACTAATAGATTCGGCTGTGAGAGGGCTGCAACCTGGCGGAACGCAGGCGATTTCTCGGAAACCGAAAGTGTCTCTATGTGGGAATTATCCCGATCCTGTTGATCGGACATTAGGTAGCGTGCAAATCTGTAGGCCAAAGTGGCTTTGCCGATGCCCTCGGGACCGAGGAAGATCCAGGCCGGAGAAATCTGATTTCGTTTTATTGAACCGGATAGTTCCGCGAGAGCCTGGGGATTACCGAAAAATTC
>JBPCWG010000373.1:0-5554 GCA_051009705.1 Methyloligellaceae bacterium
TTCGGTGCGGCAGAAAAATAACAGCGAGCCAAGTTATCGTTGCCAGGATCAGCAAATTGAGCCACCAATACAGCCCAAAACTCCATTTTTTGAATGAATGTATATGGCGTCGAATTTTATTGGTCAGTCCCGATATCCAGAGTCGGAATAGTTGAAACCACAGTCGTTTTTGATCACTCGAAAGCAATCCGGCCTCATATAGATCACGGGTTGCTGCACGTCTGATTTTACCGCTGGAGGTTTTAGGAATGGTTCGCGGTTGTACAAGTTTTATAACGTCGGGAGGAGTTTCGAGTTTTAAAGTGCATGCTTCAGTTATTTGTTTCCGTAAATTCTTCCTTTCAGTGTCGTGTGTAAGTCTCGTTTCGACAACTAATACCAGGGACTCAGACTTAGTAACTGTGTCCATACTCGAGATTGCAGCGACACATCCTTTTCTTGCCCCCTCCATCCGCCCAACAATATCTTCAATTTCCTGAGGATAGATGTTTCTTCCGGCCTTTATGATCATGTCTTTGATTCTGCCGGTAATATAAATATCTCCCTTGTCAATATATGCCCGATCACCGCTCACCAACCATCCATCAAGAAAAAGCGATTCGTTCTTTTCCTGATTTCGAAAATAACCCGATGTTGCAGACGGGCCGCGGAAGTGTAGTTCTCCTTCGCAACGCTCAGGTAGCTCATGCCCGCTTTCGTCAACAATCCGAACCTCGTGACCTGGTAAGGGTTGCCCGCAAGCTACGAAAGCAAGTGCGGTTAGATCGTTATCTTGGGTAGGTACAGCCCGACCTTCCATGGTAAGCAGATTCCTCTGGACTCTATCAATTAGTGGCCTACGACCCAGTGGCGGAAATGCGAGGCCAACAGAGTTCTCCGCAAGGCCATATACAGGACCCATCATTTCCCTGCGGAAACCATAAGGGGCAAACCTTGTATAAAAATTCTCAATTGTTTTGGGACTAACAGGTTCAGCACCATTAACAACCAAACGCAGCGAGCTCAGATCAAGACCTTCGATTTGCTCATCCCGAATATTCTTGCAGCAAAGTTCAAAAGCAAAATTTGGACCTGCCGACAGAGTTGCTTTGTATCGATGAATTATTCTCAACCATCGTGAAGGATCAGCGAGAAAGGCTAGAGGTGGCATAATAACTGCGAACGCACCGAAATAGAGCGAGCCAAGCCAAGCACCGATCAAACCCATATCATGATAAAGTGGAAGCCAACTAACAAATACATCGGATGATCCCGCTTCTAGCGCCTGGCCCATTGCGCGAATATTTGCAACCAAATTAGAGTGTGTCAGAACAACGCCTTTGGGATCTCCCGTACTTCCGGAAGTATATTGCATAAGAGCAATTGTCTCTCCATCTGCTTGTATAGGACTTCCTAGCGCACCTTCACGGGTGAGTTCAAATACAGTGGTTATATTCTCAAGATCCGCCACAAGATCGAAGAGAAGAGATCCTATGGATTTCATTTCTTTGCTTATTATAAGGATTTTTGTCCCTGCGTTTTGAAGAATGCCAGCTTGGCGACGCAGGTGATCTTCGACCTGAGATGGCCGGAATGGCGGATATATCGGAACAGGTATCGCACCTGAATATAGGACACCCCAAAATGACTCGAAAAAATCTCGGCTGGTTCCAAGCATTATCGCCACACGGTCACCGGGAAGAATGCCAAGCGTAATCAGGCCAAATGCCACTTTTAACGCTGCATCGTGAAGTTCGCCATAAGTGATTTGTTCCTGGCGATTCTCTGAAATCCAGATATCGAGATGCGGTCTATGATGATGTCTTTCGACATGAAAGTCTAAAACCTCTATTAGAGTTTCTGCAGTGATTGGTTCATCTACCAATTCGAGATTTGAGACAATAGGTTTGGAATTTGATATTTGCGAACTTGATTCAGGATTTATATTCCTCAGAGCATTTAGCAGATCAAGGGGTGTCGTTGCCTCCACCAAAATTTTGTCCGGAAGTTTGACCCCAAATTCTTTATCGATGCGAAAAATCAGCTCAGCTCTCGCCAAGCTATCCAAACCTAAATCTCGGTCGAGATCGCTTTCTAGTCGAACAGATTGACTTTTAAGATAATTTGGATTGACTTCTTTGGACAGAGTCTGAACTATCTCCAGCACTTTGGAAGCGTGGTCATTCCCAGGGGAGTGGACTACATTTTTCGTACCAAGTTTATGACCCAAAATCTAATTCACCTTGTTTCAATTTTTCAACAAACATCCAGACAGGTCAATCATCGTGCTCGGGAAACGTTGCAATATCGACGACATTAAGTAATCGATTCAAAACTCAGAGGCTTTCCTGATTCTGATACAAAAAGTAATCTAGAGCTTTCATCACGAAACAACCGCCCATCAAAGGAGTCAGTTTTGTTAAATTAGACGATCGAACTTTTTAAATCCTATTCGTTCGTCGATGGCATTGATGTGAATCAACGATTAGCCCTTCGAAATATGCATTGTGGTATTCAAGTATAATTTCGACCCCTTCGGAATTGTTCCGCGCAATTCATATTGGAGTTAATTAAATGAGCACGACACGATTGACCAATTTGGACAATATGCTTCGGCTCACGCGTGAATGGGTGCAAGAACTCAGCGATCGTTTAGACTGGGGTAACGACAGGCGCGCTTACCGACTACTCCGGGAAACCCTACATGCGCTTCGAGACCGATTGTCTATCAATGAAGCTGTGCATTTATCCGCACAACTACCAACGCTTTTGCGCGGAATATATTTTGAGGGTTGGCATCCGGCGGGTATGCCTATCGCAGAGAGAAATAAGGCTCATTTTGTTGAACGTATTGCGAATGCATTTAAAAACGATCCGATAGAAGATCCCGAAGAGGCCGTCTCCCAAGTGTTTAGCCTATTGAACCGACGAATTTCACAAGGCGAGATAGAAGATATCAAGAGCTGTCTTCCTACAAGCCTGCATGATCTCTGGCCTGATTGAGTTATTCGTGCTGTCTTTAACTGACAAATTTCAATTATACATGATCCAATCACCCAAAATCATTTTAAATCGTAATAGCAAATGCATCCGCGGGTTCTGATTAATCCAACTCCAAATGAATTCGAATCATGAAATAACGAACCAAATTGTGGCCAACAATCTGTCTGAATTGGCTGACATTTTGGAACAACAAAATGCGAATAGGTACCGTGTTATGGCATATCGTCAGGCTGCCGATGAAATTGAAAGATTTCAAAGATCTATTGTCGACTTTGCACTTGATCGCGGAACAGAGGGATTGATTGAACTTCCTCATATCGGTCAGACAATAGCCTCTGCCATAATGGAGATGGTGGATACCGGGCATTGGAGTCAGTTACAACGTCTCCGAGGTACAGCTAATCCAGAGGCATTGTTTAGATCCATCCCTGGATTAGGCCCCCAATTAGCTCATGAAATCTATGAACACCTTCACATTGATTCCTTAGAGGCATTAGAATCGGCTTGTCATGATGGACGCTTGGAAACTGTACCTGGTGTGGGGCGCAAACGTCTTGCAATCGTCCGGGAAATTCTTGCCGAGCGTTTGGGTCGACGTCGCCTTAAATCAAAAACAAACATGAATTGGCCGCCGATTCAACTGCTTCTCGATGTTGATTATCAGTATCGTCAAAAGGACAAAGATCGTGTTTTACCATGCATTTCGCCCAAACGTTTCAATCCGAAAGAAGAAGCCTGGTTACCTATACTTCATTTAGAGATTGATGAATGGACGTTCACGGCACTATATTCCAACACGGCCCGCGCTCACCAACTCAAGAAAACAAAGGACTGGGTTGTGATATATTTTCACACGAATTCGTCGCACGAAGATCAATGCACCATCGTGACTGAAACTCATGGGCCTCTAGAGGGAGAACGAGTCGTTCGAGGTCGTGAAGGCGACTGTATAGCTTTCTATGCGGATAAAATTTATTAGAAAACTAAAATCGAAAACATAGAGAATGATCCCACATGATTTACTTGTCAGAAAAACTAGAATTCTCTCAACAGATGAATAATTTGGATTATTAGCGAACTCCTCAACAACTGCTAATGGCCTTTGGATTTTGTATCTAAATTCTTGTCTCTCACTTCCCTATTGAAGTAGATTTCCAATGTTTCTTCTAGCTCAACCAAATCATCTGGCAAAGGCATTCCAAACGCTCTTAACTCTCGTAGCTTCTCGTGAACTTTTTCTTGAAGCTCATGCAAATCCTGTGGCTGATTTTCCATTTCAATCAATAAAAGATTTATTTCTGCCTTTATGTCTTCAAAACTCAAGATCAACTCCTTATTGCATAGTTTGACATCAAATTTTCTGTGCTGTTTTCTCAGAAATCCATATTAGAGATAATTAGATATGCGGTGATTATTTGCATTGATGGAGATCAATAACTTAATGGAAGCAGACGACTATATAATTGACAATACTCTCGAGCTTATAGATAGAATTCTTATAATGAATTCATCGGTAAGCAAGTAGCTGAACACTTTTTAAGTGAGTTCCACAAACTCCATTCCCCACTCCAGACAACATCAAACTGTGACATTTTCGGATTTCGTTGTTTGAGGCGGGATTGATTTGGATCAATGTAATTTTGCATCAGATTTAGAAAATTATCTAGTAGACAAAAGGTAACCTAAATAAGAACTAATATGATTTCAATTGAGGATTGCATAGCGCTTTGTGGACTTGATGAAGAGCAGGTTTTAGCAATAGCCGAGCACGAACATATTCCTGAAATTGCAGCAGCGGCCTTGGCTGATTACTTACTTCACAAAAAACGCGGACCTGAAATGATTAGGGAAATGATCATTGACGATATTCATGTTGCCCTAAAAAACCAAGACCTCAAGCATTCTCATGAGCTCCTTATGGCTCTCCGTCATTTTCTTGAACAGTTTCCCGAATTAGAATCGCCGAATAGTCTTCCCAAATATTGACCAATATTTCCGGAGGTGAAGAAACGCGCTCCTAAACACGCTTTTCGAAAATTAAACCCAAATTCAAAGAGATTGATGTGACCCAAATAAAATTTGTCATCCTATCAGTTCTTATGTTCTCCCTAATTCAACAATACACGTTTGCACAAGATCCAATAACAATTCGCGGAGTCATCGCTGAGCACTGTATTGACTGCCATCGAGTTCCAGGATTTATGATAGAAGGCGGTATCCCTCAAAAAGAAGCGCCGGATTTTCATGAGATTGCTAATAACCCGAAAATTTACACACGCCAAAGACTAGAGGCTTTCTTAAGCAATCCACATTTTCCGATGCGCAAATTCACCTTGTCCAAATCCGATATCCAGAATCTTATTGCCTTTATTGACAATCTGCGTATTCATCCTCCAAAGCCATAGTATCTATTTCTAAATCGAACTTAGCGGCAGATTTATCATGCTCTAAACCTGTCAAGTAAACTTCTGAACAATACATCTAGTGAACGCCAGCCTTGATAAATTATACGGCGGCGTTTGTCGTGGCACTTACAATTCTGAAAGACAATATAATCAACATGACAATATGA
>JBPCWG010000374.1:0-13602 GCA_051009705.1 Methyloligellaceae bacterium
GAAGTAAAACTGGGGACGATAGTTGGTGAAGAAAGGCGTGTGACGACCCCCCTCCTCTTTCGTCAGAATGTAAGCCTCGGCCTTGAACTTCGTATGCGGGGTCAGCGAACCCGGGTGGCAAAGTACCTGCCCACGCTCAACTTCCTCGCGCTTCGTTCCGCGAAGAAGAACACCAACATTGTCGCCGGCCTCCCCCTGATCCAAGAGCTTGCGAAACATCTCAACACCCGTACAAGTCGTCTTCTGGGTCTCCTTGATGCCGACAATCTCAATCTCGTCGCCAACCTTCACAATACCGCGCTCAACACGACCCGTGACAACAGTACCCCGACCCGAAATCGAGAAAACATCCTCGATCGGCATCAGGAAGGCCTGATCCTTCGGACGCTCCGGCTGCGGAATGTAGGCATCAACCTGCTCCATGAGCTCAAGTATTGAATTCTTGCCAATCTCGTCATCGCGACCCTCAAGGGCCGCCAATGCAGAACCCTTGACGATCGGGATATCATCGCCGGGAAACTCATAGGAACTCAGAAGCTCACGAACTTCCATCTCGACAAGCTCCAGAAGCTCCTCGTCATCAACCTGGTCAACCTTGTTCAGATAAACAACAAGGGCCGGAACACCAACCTGGCGCGCCAGAAGAATATGTTCTCGGGTCTGGGGCATCGGGCCGTCCGCAGCGGAGACAACAAGGATACCGCCATCCATCTGCGCCGCACCGGTGATCATGTTCTTCACATAGTCCGCATGGCCTGGACAGTCGACGTGCGCATAGTGACGGTTATCCGTCTCGTACTCGACATGGGCTGTCGAGATCGTGATGCCACGCTCCCGTTCTTCAGGCGCCTTGTCAATCTCATCGAACGGCGTCGCATCGGCGCCGCCGCCCTCTGCAAGAACTCGCGTAATCGCTGCAGTCAGCGTCGTCTTACCATGGTCAACGTGACCAATCGTTCCAATGTTACAGTGCGGTTTCGTGCGCTCAAACTTTTCTTTGGCCATTTCGGCTCTCCATTTTCGGCATAGACTGATTTGTAATTAAAACCATTAGGCGAATTTTGCCTGCACCTCTTCGGCTACGGCTTGTGGGACCTGCGAATAGTGGTCAAACTGCATGGAGTACTGAGCCCGCCCCTGAGACATGGATCTCAGATTGTTGACATATCCAAACATGTTGGCCAATGGCACCATGGCATTGACCACGATCGCATTGCCACGCTGCTCCTGTCCTTGAACTTGACCACGCCGGCTGTTGAGGTCACCCATGATATTTCCAAGATATTCATCCGGCGAGACAACTTCCACTTTCATGATCGGTTCAAGCAATTTAGGTGCGGCTTTCATCGCCCCTTCCCGGAATGCGGCACGCGATGCTATCTCAAAGGCCATGACACTGGAGTCTACATCGTGATAGGCACCGTCCACGAGACGGACATGGATATCCAACATGGGAAAACCAATGAGAATCCCGGACTCAACAACACTCTTAATACCCTTTTCAACACCTGGTATATATTCCCTCGGAACATTACCACCGACAATCTTGCTCTCGAACACCAGGCCCGAACCTGTTTCGCCGGGTTCAATTTCCAGTTTAACCCGCGCGAACTGTCCGGAACCACCAGTCTGTTTCTTATGCGTATAGTCGATTTCGGAATTTTTGGTGATTGTTTCCCGATAAGCCACCTGCGGCTGGCCGACATTCGCTTCGACTTTGAACTCTCGCTTCATCCGATCAACAATAATGTCCAGATGCAACTCACCCATGCCGGCGATAATTGTCTGACCGGATTCATTATCGGTAGAAACCCTGAAACTCGGATCCTCCTGCGCCAGCCTGTTGAGGGCGATACCCAGTTTTTCCTGGTCACTCTTGGTCTTGGGCTCAACAGCAATTTCAATAACAGGTTCTGGAAATTCCATTCGCTCAAGAATCACCTGGCTGTTGGGATCACAAAGTGTATCGCCGGTTGTAACTTCTTTGAGACCGGCGATGGCAACAATGTCGCCCGCATAAGCTTCTTTGATGTCTTCCCGCGAGTTAGAATGCATTAAAAGCATGCGGCCGATGCGCTCGCGCTTGCCTTTCACTGTATTGATCAGGGATTGCCCGGACTCGAGTTTTCCGGAATAAATCCTGCAGAATGTCAGCGAACCGACAAAAGGATCGTTCATTATCTTGAAGGCAAGAACCGATAAGTCTTCGGAGTCTGAAGCTTTCCGATCGATTTCCTCTTCGGATTTAACGTCAATTCCCTTAATAGCCGGGACATCGATCGGCGACGGCAGATAATCAACAACTGCATCCAGAAGCGGTTGAACACCTTTGTTCTTAAAGGCTGAACCCGTCAATATAGGGACAAACAAATTATCAATCGTTCCCTGGCGGATAAGGGCTTTCAATTTTTCCTCATCCGGCTCATCTCCCTCGAGATAAGCTTCCATGGCAGCTTCGTCGTTCTCGACGGCGAGTTCGATAAGTTTCTCCCGCATCTCCTCGGCTTTGTCCTTGAGATCTGCAGGAATTTCTTCCTCCTGGAACGACGCTCCGAGGGATTCATCATTCCAAACGATGGCCTTCATCTCGACGAGATCGACAACACCGGCAAATTTGTTCTCTGCGCCAATCGGGATTTGAATGACGAGGGGGTTTGCACCCAGTCGTTTCTCAACCATCTCGACGGACTTAAAGAAATCGGCGCCGATTTTATCCATCTTATTGATGAAAATCATGCGTGGAACTTCATACTTATCTGCTTGCCGCCAAACCGTCTCTGTTTGCGGCTCAACACCGGCATTCGCATCAAGTAGGGCAATCGCACCATCGAGCACGCGAAGAGACCTTTCGACTTCGATGGTAAAATCAACGTGGCCAGGTGTATCAATAATATTGATGCGCTTTTCATTCCAGAACGCGGTTGTAGCGGCGGAAGTAATTGTTATTCCGCGCTCCTGTTCCTGTTCCATCCAGTCCATGGTCGCTGCACCATCATGGACTTCGCCCATCTTGTGGCTACGGCCGGTATAATAAAGAATTCGTTCGGTCGTCGTTGTCTTGCCGGCATCAATATGGGCCATGATGCCAATATTGCGATAATCTTCGATAGGAGTTTGTCGGGCCATCATTCTGCTCTTAAGTTGGATTCTGGTTACCACCTGTAATGGGAGAAAGCTCTATTCGCTTCCGCCATTTTGTGGGTATCCTCCCGTTTTTTTACCGCTGAACCGCGATTATTCGTTGCGTCTAACAATTCACCGGAAAGTCGTTCAACCATTGTATTTTCATTGCGTGACCGCGCGGCAGAAATAATCCAGCGGATCGCCAGGGCGCGTCTCCGGTCAGGTCGCACATCGACCGGAACCTGATAAGTGGCACCGCCGACACGTCGCGAGCGGACTTCCAAAGCCGGCATGACATTTTCAAGGGCCTGATGAAACAGTTGAATGGGATCCTGCTTTGTCTTTTCTTCGATTTGTTCCAACGCACCATAGACAATACGTTCAGCAGCAGACTTTTTTCCATCCTGCATAATGCTGTTCATGAATTTCGACAGCACATTGTCTTCAAATTTCGGATCAGGAATGACATCCCGTTTTTCGGCTCTATGTCGTCGTGACATGTCTTTATGCTCTCTTAGCTATATGCTCTTTTAACTCTCTTACGGCTGAAACGGCCCGTGGTCGTCTTCAACACTAAAAAAGCGCCCTTACTTCGGACGCTTGGCACCATATTTCGATCTTCTTTGGCGGCGGTCAGATACACCCTGGGTGTCGAGGACACCACGAATAATGTGGTAGCGGACACCAGGAAGGTCCTTGACCCGCCCACCCCGGATAAGCACAACCGAGTGTTCTTGAAGATTGTGTCCTTCGCCTGGAATATAGCTCGTAACCTCAAATCCGTTGGTCAAACGTACGCGCGCAACTTTTCGCAGCGCCGAGTTCGGCTTTTTTGGTGTCGTTGTATAGACCCGCGTGCAGACGCCACGCTTTTGCGGGCATGCTTCCATGGCAGGCACTTTATTCCGCTTAACCTGTTTCTGTCTGGGCTTGCGGATAAGTTGTTGTATCGTTGGCATTCGCCTTTTCCATCCAAAAAAGAAATCTCGGATCACCAGACAAAACAAATATCGGCCATATCCCGCGCATTCAGGATACGTCCATCTGGAAATGGAGATCTGCTTTAACTACAGAGGATCATCACACCTCATCGAGGCACGAGATCGTGTTTTCTTAAATTTGCTCCGGTTTTTGTCTTCGACAGCGTCTAGACCGCCTAACAACTCTGCCTCAACAGCAGATTAAACTCGCCTACCGCCTGTCGAAGAATTGGCGCACCATACGCTCGCCGTAATCTTGCGTCAACCATATTTTATGACTAAATCGCAATGATTTAGATTATAATTCGGTAATTTCTTCGAATGTCAATTCTCATACTTCGGGTCTGCGAAAGAATGCGGTAAAATCAGCGCATTATTGATAGAAAAACACCCGAATTTTAATGTTTTGTATACTTTTAGACCGTTTATCCCTTGATCCCTAGTCCAATTTCAGTGCATTTTGGTATCAACAGGAAGTTCTTACTTAGTTGAAGGAACGAACATGATCGTTACTGCGATCGCCGAAATTTGTACGGTTCTTTCAAATGAGACGCGTTTTACTGTTCTACGTACCCTGGTGAAAGCAGGTGAGGAAGGAAAAACTCTTCGTGCGCTGAGCTTGGAAGTTGATATTTCGAGATCATCAGTAAAACGCCACATAGATCATCTTGTAAAAGCTGGACTTGTCCAGACCGAAAGACAGCAAAGGGCTGTAATTTGCCGGGCCGAAACTGACAAGCTCGCGGATTTCCTTGCCTCCATGAATAGAAATCTGGAGGCGAACTGGCGCTTGCTGAAGGTTGAGCCAAAGCCAAGAGAAGTTTCTAAAACTTCCCTTCGTGAAAGGCTGGACGAAGTGGATATGACCGGGCGCCCTTCATGAGCGACCGATAACCCTTCCGACCGAAGCACGCAGACAGTGGAAAAACAACGCCCCCGAGCGAAGCTAAGCGTCACAAGCGCCGGGTTTTCGAATAAGGTCGGGCATAAAAAAAGAGGCCGTCGGACGCGACGGCCTCTTAACTTTTGCAGATCAATTCTTTTATTACCGCCCCACCAGCATCTCACCCAATTTAAAAATTCGGTTGCCCCAGGACGGGAAACTCAATGGGATATCGCCCGCCGAGAATTATTCGGCGGGTGAGTGATCCGGCAACATTGGCTTTTCTTCCACGTCGGCCATTTCCTCGGCTTCGGCTTTAGCCCGCTCTTCCAGAATAAGATCGTCTCGGTGACTGGAGACTTTTCTCAATCGGTTCAGCATGGATCCCGTGCCGGCAGGAATAAGTCGACCAACGATGACGTTTTCCTTCAAGCCTTCAAGTTTGTCGATCTTACCGCTGACAGAAGCTTCTGTGAGAACACGCGTCGTTTCCTGGAAAGACGCGGCAGAGATAAAGCTACGGGTTTGCAGCGAGGCCTTGGTGATACCGAGCAACACCGGGCTGCCAACTGCAGGTTTTCCACCTTTGGCAATCGTCGCCGCGTTGATATCCTCAAACGTGATCGCATCGATCTGTTCACCTTTTAGGAGGTTGGTATCGCCGATATCTTCAATTTCAATTTTTTGAAGCATCTGTCTGACGATCACTTCAATATGCTTGTCATTGATCGTCACACCCTGCAGGCGATAAACATCCTGAACTTCGTTGACGAGATAACGGGCGAGTTCCTCAACACCTTTAATTGCGAGAATATCGTGGGGAGCCGGGTGACCATCGAGGAGGAATTCACCCTTCTCGATATGATCGCCTTCCTGAACACTCAGATGCTTACCTTTGGGAATCAGATATTCAAATGGTTCCAGGGATTCATCCTCAGGATTAATGGTGATGCGTCGCTTGTTCTTGTAATCCCGACCGAATTCCACAGTGCCCGTGACTTCCGCAATAATGGCGTGATCTTTGGGACGTCGGGCTTCGAACAACTCCGCAACACGCGGCAAACCACCGGTAATATCACGGGTCTTGGCGCTTTCCAGCGGGATACGTGCCAGAACATCACCAGCCGCGACATTGTTTCCAGGTTCCACAGACAGGATCGCTTCAACGGACAGCAAATATCGTGCATCGCCACCGCGGGAAAGTTTCACCGTTTCTGCATTCTTTTTACCGCTATCGTTGATGATGATTGCGGGTTTAAGATCTCCGCCGCGCGGATTTGCTCGCCAGTCGGTAATTACACGATTGGTAATCCCGGTAGATTCGTCATAGCGTTCATTAACGGACACACCCTCGACGAGATCCTCAAATCCGACAACACCATCGACCTCGGTCAGAATAGGTCGCGTATAGGGATCCCATTCAGCCAAACGCTGGCCACGCTTGACTTTCTCACCATCATCAACTTTCAGATGGGCGCCATAAGCAAGTTTGTGAACCGCACGTTCATTGCCGTCATCATCAACAATGAGCACGGTTGTATTTCGGCTCATTGCAACCAGACGTCCCTGAGAGTCTTTGGCAATATTCTTGTCTCGAATTTTGATCTTCCCATCGAAATTCGATTCAATGAATGACTGGTCGACAACCTGGGCTGTTCCGCCAATATGGAACGTGCGCATGGTTAATTGTGTTCCTGGCTCGCCAATGGATTGAGCCGCGATGACACCGACCGCTTCTCCGAGGTTCACAGGTGTACCCCTGGCGAGATCACGGCCGTAGCATTTCCCGCAAACACCATTACGTGTCTCGCAGGTCAATACGGAACGAATTTTTATTTCCTGAATTTGAAGATTATCGATCGGCTCCAGGTGACTCTCCTCGATAAGCTCTCCTTTTGCGACGATCACATCACCGGTTGTCGGGTCAACGATATCTTCGACCGGCGTTCGGCCCAGGACCCGCTGACTAAGCGAGACAAGGACTTCACCGGAATCGATCGCGGCTGTAATCCCAATACCCCTGTCCGTCTTACAGTCATATTCGGTGATGATGCAGTCCTGGGCAACATCAACGAGGCGACGTGTGAGATAACCCGAGTTCGCAGTTTTGAGAGCCGTATCCGCAAGACCTTTTCGCGCCCCATGGGTGGAGTTAAAATACTCCAGAACCGAAAGACCTTCCTTGAAATTGGAAATGATGGGTGTCTCGATAATCGAGCCATCCGGACGCGCCATAAGACCACGCATTCCGGCCAGCTGTTTCATCTGGGCCGGTGAACCCCGGGCACCGGAATGAGCCATCATATAGATCGAGTTGATCTGTTTCTCGCGTTTGGTCTCCTCGTCATATTGCACGGCAGAAATCCGGTCCATCATCTCGGACGCGACACGATCAGTACATTTCGCCCAGGCGTCGACGACCTTATTATATTTTTCGCCTTGGGTAATGAGGCCGTCATTATATTGTTGTTCATACTCCCGAACGAGTTCCGTTGTTTCCGTAACGATCTTATCTTTCGTATCCGGAATGACCATATCATCCTTGCCGAAGGAAATTCCGGCACGACAGGCGTGATAAAATCCATGACTCATGATCTGGTCGCAGAATATAACCGTTTCCTTCTGGCCGCAGTGCCGGTAAACGACATCGATAAGGGCCGAGATCTCGCGTTTCGTCAGCAACCGATTGACATGATCAAATCTGATACCCGCCCGTTTCGGCAGGAGATTTCCAAGTATCATGCGCCCGGGTGTGGTTTCATATACCTCTGTCGTCGGTTTCTCTTCGTGGTCCACACCCTCGAACCGTCCCTTAATCTTTGTGTGCAGAGTAACAACACCATTGTCCAGGGCATGCTGCAATTCGGTGGGATCTGCAAAAACCATCCCTTCCCCGGGTTCGTTTTCCTTGACCAGGGATAAATAATAGAGACCGAGAACAATATCCTGAGACGGCACAATAATCGGATCTCCGTTCGCGGGATGGAGAATATTGTTCGTGGACATCATCAACACGCGGGCTTCAAGCTGTGCTTCAAGGGACAGAGGCACGTGAACCGCCATCTGGTCACCATCAAAGTCGGCGTTAAATGCGGCGCAGACCAGGGGATGCAACTGAATAGCTTTACCCTCGACAAGCACCGGTTCAAACGCCTGAATACCCAGTCTGTGCAATGTGGGCGCGCGATTCAGAAGCACAGGATGTTCGCGGATGACCTCATCCAGAATATCCCAAACCTCGGGCCGTTCCTTCTCGACGAGTTTCTTCGCCTGCTTCACAGTCGCCGCGAGCCCCTTGGCATCGAGCCGTGAATAGATAAAGGGTTTAAAGAGCTCTAGCGCCATTTTCTTAGGTAATCCACACTGGTGGAGTTTCAGCTCGGGACCGACCACGATCACCGATCGACCTGAATAGTCGACCCGTTTACCGAGCAAATTCTGTCGGAACCGTCCCTGCTTGCCTTTCAGCATGTCTGAAAGTGATTTCAGCGGTCTCTTATTGGCACCTGTAATGACACGACCGCGACGGCCATTATCAAACAGCGCATCGACGGATTCCTGGAGCATGCGTTTTTCGTTACGGATAATAATATCCGGTGCGCGAAGTTCCATCAGGCGCTTCAGCCGGTTATTTCTGTTAATCACCCGGCGATAGAGATCATTGAGATCGGAAGTCGCAAAACGACCGCCGTCCAATGGTACGAGGGGGCGAAGTTCCGGCGGGATGACGGGAACCACTGTCAGGATCATCCATTCGGGTCGGTTCCCGGAATTGATAAAGGCCTCAACGACCTTGAGGCGTTTCGCCAGTTTTTTGGGTTTGAGTTCCGTCGTTGCTTCGGCTATTTCCTGACGCAGATCATCGCGTGTTGTCTCCAAATCCAATCCGATCAGGAGATCACGGATCGCCTCGGCACCGATGCCGGCTGTGAAACTGTCTGGGCCAAATTCATCCTGAGCCTCAAGGAACTCCTCTTCCGACAGAAGTTGGCGTTCCTTGAACGGCGTGATCCCCGGTTCGACAACGATGTAGTGCTCGAAATACAGAACGCGCTCAAGTTCCTTGAGCGTCATATCGAGCAGCAGACCTATACGGCTTGGTAAGGATTTCAGAAACCAGATATGCGCCACGGGAGCGGCGAGCTCAATGTGGCCCATGCGCTCCCGACGCACCTTGGCCAGTGTCACTTCGACGCCGCATTTCTCGCAGATGACGCCTTTATACTTCATTCGTTTATATTTGCCGCAAAGACATTCGTAATCTTTTATGGGGCCAAATATTCGGGCGCAGAATAGGCCATCCCGTTCCGGTTTGAATGTACGATAATTGATGGTTTCCGGCTTTTTGATTTCGCCAAAAGACCATGACAGTATCTTTTCGGGACTCGATATAGATATTTGAATGCTATCAAAGGATTGACTTGGAATTTGTGGATTGAAAAGGTTTGCGACCTCTTGATTCATCCGTATTCTCCTCTCGGGATTTGCCGGTCAATGACCTTTGATCCCTGTTTCAACATCAAAACAATTGTCAATTCAACGAACACTGGTGTGTTCCAAAGCAAAGCTCGGCAAATGAGACGTGCCCCTCACCGAGCTCTCCATTATTCTGCAGCCTGCGAAGGCGGTAACGTCTGATATCCGTCTTCGTTCTCAATTTCTACGGGGGCCTGTATCAGCTCAACGTTCAAACCAAGCGCCCGCATTTCCTTGACCAACACATTGAAGCTTTCCGGAATTCCAGCCTCAAAGGTGTCGTCACCGCGGACGATGGCTTCATAAACTTTGGTCCGTCCGGCCACGTCATCGGACTTAACCGTCAACATTTCCTGAAGCGTATAGGCTGCGCCATAGGCCTCAAGCGCCCAGACTTCCATTTCACCGAAACGCTGACCTCCGAATTGCGCCTTACCGCCCAGCGGTTGCTGGGTCACCAGGCTATAAGGTCCGATGGAACGCGCGTGAATTTTGTCATCCACAAGGTGATGCAGTTTCAACATATAAATGTATCCAACCGTGACCTTTCGATCAAAAGGCTCACCGGTTCGACCATCATAGAGTTGCACCTGCCCGGAATGATCAAGACCGGCTTCATCAAGAATCTCGATGATGTCAGCCTCATGAGCGCCATCGAACACCGGTGTCGCAATGGGGACACCACCGCGCAGGTTCTCGCCGAGCTCGACAAGGCCAGCCTCATCAAGGGAAGGAATGGTCTCTTCACTCCCATAGACCCGCTGCAATGCGTCTTTGAGTGGTTTCGTATCCGCCTGATTGCGATAGAGGTCGATGGCATCACCGATTTGTCGGCCGAGGCCGCGACAGCCCCACCCGAGATGGGTTTCCAGAATTTGCCCGACATTCATGCGGCTCGGCACCCCTAGGGGGTTCAACACAATGTCCACTTGAGTGCCGTCTTCCAGGTAAGGCATATCTTCAATCGGCAGAATTTGAGAAATCACGCCTTTGTTGCCATGGCGACCGGCCATTTTGTCCCCGGGTTGGATTTTACGCTTAACAGCGACAAACACCTTGACCATTTTCATAACGCCGGGGAGCAATTCATCACCGCGTTGAAGCTTGTCGACTTTGTCAACAAAACGCTGTTCGAGACGACGTTTGGCATCTTCATACTGCTTGCGGATGGCCTCGACTTCACTCATCGCCTTGTCGTTCTTGAGGGCGATTTCCCACCACTGACTGCGGGGAAGTTCTTCGAGGACTTGTTCCGTAATTTTGGACTCCTTGGCAATTCCATCCGGACCCCGGGCGACCTGTTTGCCCACAAGCACCGAAGTCAAGCGACCGTAAACGTTGCGATCAAGGATCTGCAATTCATCGTCCCGGTCTTTCGCAAGGCGTTCGATTTCCTCCCGTTCGATGGCCATGGCACGTTCGTCTTTTTCGACACCGTGACGATTGAACACCCTAACTTCCACGACGGTTCCGGCAACACCCGGGGGCAGCTTAAGGGAGGTATCCCGAACATCGGAGGCTTTCTCACCAAAAATGGCGCGAAGAAGTTTTTCTTCCGGCGTCATGGGGCTCTCACCCTTGGGAGTGATCTTACCGACGAGAATATCTCCGGGATTCACTTCGGCACCGATATAAACGATACCCGCTTCGTCCAGATTTTTCAGAGCTTCTTCCGAGACATTGGGAATATCCCGGGTAATTTCCTCAGGTCCGAGCTTGGTATCCCGCGCCATAACCTCGAATTCTTCGATATGGATCGAGGTGAAGACATCATCACGCACCACCCGTTCGGAGATGAGGATGGAATCTTCGAAATTGTATCCCATCCAAGGCATGAACGCGACAAGTACGTTGCGCCCCAGCGCCAGATCACCAAGATCTGTCGAAGGACCGTCGGCGACAATATCACCGGCTTTGACCCGATCACCAACCCGCACCAGGGGTTTCTGATTGATACAGGTGTTCTGATTGGATCTCTGGAACTTACGCAGATTGTAAATATCGACACCGGATTTAGAAGGATCCGTTTCCTCGGTTGCCCGAATAACAATTCGCGTCGCATCCACCTGATCGACAACACCGGTACGTCGCGCACCAATAGCCGCACCGGAATCCCGGGCGACGACAGATTCCATGCCTGTGCCCACGAGCGGCGCTTCAGCCGTCACAAGGGGAACGGCCTGGCGTTGCATATTTGATCCCATCAGCGCGCGGTTGGCATCGTCATTTTCCAGGAACGGAATAAGCGCCGCTGCCACCGAAACCAGCTGCTTGGGTGAAACATCGATATATTCCATGTTTTCAGAGGACTCCAGGAACACGTCTCCGCCAAAACGGCAGATCACCATGTCCTCGACAAATTTTCCACCTTTGTCGATGGGAACATTGGCCTGGGCAATGTGAAAGCGTGTCTCCTCCATCGCCGAGAGATAGATAACCTCATCCGTCACCTTGCCATTCGCAACTTTGCGGTAAGGGCTTTCAATGAACCCATATTTATTGACACGGGCAAAGGTGGCCAGTGAATTGATCAGACCAATATTCGGTCCCTCAGGGGTTTCAATGGGACAGATACGTCCATAGTGCGTGGGATGAACGTCGCGCACTTCGAAACCTGCACGTTCCCGGGTCAACCCTCCTGGCCCCAGCGCCGACAGGCGGCGTTTGTGCGTAATCTCGGACAAGGGGTTCGTCTGGTCCATGAACTGTGAAAGTTGCGATGAACCAAAAAACTCGCGCACGGCAGCGGCGGCCGGCTTTGCATTAATTAAGTCCTGAGGCATCACCGTATCGATGTCGACGGAACTCATGCGTTCCTTGATCGCGCGCTCCATGCGCAACAAACCGATTCGATACTGGTTTTCCATCAACTCACCGACGGATCGAACGCGCCTGTTGCCCAGATGGTCGATATCGTCAATTTCACCCTTGCCATCGCGGAGATCGACCAGGGTTTTGACAACCTCAAGAATATCTTCCTTGCGCAATATCCGTACAGTATCCTCGGCATCAATATCCAGGCGGATATTCATCTTCACCCGACCCACAGCAGAAAGGTCATATCTTTCCGAATCGAAGAACAGAGAATTAAACAGGTTTTCTGCAGTCTCAGGGGTTGGCGGTTCGCCGGGACGCATAACACGATAAATATCGAGCAGAGCTTCCTCATGGTTCGCATTTTTGTCCGCTGCAAGAGTATTGCGAATAAAAGCCCCGATTGAAATGTGATCAATATCCAGAAGCGGGAGCGTCTTGATCTTCAGTTCCCGTAATTCTTCCAGAGATTCTTCCGTGATTTCGTCTCCAGCTTCAGCATAGATCTGGCCGGTTTTCATATTGACGATATCTTCTGCCAGATAGCGCCCGAAAAGATCCTCATCCGTAACCAACAGATCTTTAAGACCTCCTTCGATGAGTTTGTTGACAAGACGGGCGGTTACCTTTCGCCCGGCTTCGATGGCAACTTCTCCGGTCTGCGCATTGATAAGATCACTGACAGGTTTCTGGCCCTTCATTCGCTCGCCGTTGAACGGGACTTTCCAGCCATTCTCGACCGCCTTGAAGTTGACGGTGTCGTAAAAGGTTGACAGGATTTCCTCATCGTCGAGGCCAAGTGCGTAAAGCAGCGTCGTCACAGGGAGTTTTCGACGACGGTCAATGCGGACATGTACAAGATCTTTGGCATCGAATTCGAAATCGAGCCAGGAACCTCGGTAAGGAATGATGCGCGCGGCAAACAGAAGCTTGCCGGACGAGTGAGATTTGCCTCGATCATGGTCAAAAAAGACCCCTGGAGAACGATGCATTTGCGAAACGATAACGCGTTCCGTGCCGTTAATGACGAAGGTCCCGTTCGATGTCATGAAGGGAATATCTCCCATATAGACATCCTGCTCCTTGATATCCTTGACGGACCGGGCGCCCGTTTCCTCATTGATATCAAAAACGATGAGACGCAGGGTTACCTTCAGAGGCGCAGCATAAGTCATTCCCCGCTGCTGACACTCTTCGACATCATATTTAGGCTGGTCGAACTCGTAGCTGACAAATTCGAGAATAGATTTCTCGGAAAAATCATTAATTGGAAATACCGAGGAAAATACCGCCTGCAGACCTGTATCCGTTCGCCCGCCTTCGGGT